>JAAYIG010000066.1 GCA_012523595.1 Fibrobacter sp. | reverse complement strand
TTTGTTTTCTCATTCAGTGATACCGGAGCTAACAGCATAAACTTTATCACAGGGAGGACAAACGGGCAGCAGGTTTTTCAGAAAATTGATTTTTACATCAGGTCACCGCTCTCTCAGAGTCCCGTCTCCGGCAGCTTCGGTGAGGAGATCAGGCTCAGTACTCCCGGGGTGAGGGACAGAGATGTGTTTTACCTCTGGGATTTCAGGATGGGTACAGTTGTGAAGAGCTCGGTTTCAGATACAAATGTCATTCTTCACAGTGCCGGAGCTGATGGTGTCGGGACACTGAGAGTAAGTGACGGCTATTTCTCGTCTCCGGCTGTACCTTTCGCGTTTTCCCTGTCTGACAACACTCCCCCACGTATCAGTTTTATTCAGGACAACTATACTATTTCCGGGAACACAATCAGAACCGCTGAAACAGCTTTCTTCTTCAGTGTCAGCATAAAGGATCGCGGACCGGGAAGAGTCGATTCCGCCTCGATCAACGGAAAACCTTTTGACATTATCGCTCAGGACTCACTTTATATAAAGGTGTTTGACAGGCTTGACACTCTTAAAGATTCTCTCCCTGTGAGTATCTATACTCTCGATAACCCGGAAAACCGCAATGATACTACGGTCAATCTATGGCTTGTGTACGATCCGAAAGCCAGGAAAGGGGCGGAGCTTAATCTGTCGATACTTGTTCCTCCTTCCGACACTATTCTCCAGGCTGTGGATTCGGTGAGGATAATGGGAACCGTAAGCAGATATGCCGGTGATCCTATTGAGGTGAAACTGAGGATTAATATCGGGAATGAGACCGATACTTTTTCAGTGAAAGGGACTTTCGAAGCGGCCTGGTCCAGAATAGTTGAACTCAAAGAGGGGGCAAACAATATCACAATCACCGCTTTAGATCAGGACGGGAAATCCATTGTTTCAGCATCCAGGGTAATTATCTACAATCCCGGGCAGAAAGACAATGTTGCTCCTGTGATTCTGGAGACTACTGCAGGGGGCAGTGATGCGCGGCTGCTTACGGTTTCAGGTGATACAGTTGTCCTCAAGGTGATAGCGTTTGATGAGGGGAGCGGGATCGATTCACTGACTGTTAATGGGAAAAGGTACTTGCCCGAAGATGATTATCTCTGGAAAATCCGCCTGCCTCTGTTTCATTTACCTGAGGGGAACAGGTTTTATATAAGGGCAGTTGACAGGAGCGGTAATGATGTCCGTGATACTCTTCTGATATTTGAAAACTCTCCTCCTGTTGTGGAGACCCCGCCCAGGCCGCCCCTGCCCATGCCTGCCGGGAACATTTACAGAGACAGTATCATTGTGCGTGATCCTGATAATGATCCGGTGAAGATCAGGCTGATAAGTGGTGACCCATCAATGGTGGTTGGAGAGGATGGAAGCATATTCTGGGATGTGGACAGTGCGAAAATCGGGTTGCACGAATTTGTCATCTATTTATATGATGGTTACCAGAGTGTGGTTCACAGGTTCAAAATGATGGTGGTGGATTCTTCGGATCTGAGGGAAAGCGTTAAGTTTACGATACGGGAAAATGACTTTCCGAAATTTGTGGAAACCGGCAGTGTTTTCAGGAAATTTCTTGAGACTGACACCTCCAGAGGTGCAAGACCATATCAGTTCAGTGCATGGGTAATGGAGAGAAAAAGGGAGCTTAATTTCAGCGGTGATACTCTTCTATGGATGCCGCTTTCCTCTGATACAGGCCTGGTTCATCTTAAGATAGTGGTTACCGACACTTTCCTTACCTCAGACACTCTGTACCCTTCCATACTGGTTGTGCCACCGAACCGTCCTCTTAAACTGGAACTGCTTAATCTTACGGACACAACCTCTGCAGGTGCAATTGACCTGAGCGACTCATCCGGATCGGTTACCCTTGACTTTCACATAGATGATCCGGATACCGATCTGGCGGAACTGTTTACAGCCAGTGTAATCAGGAGAAATCGTTCCGATCTTTTAGAAATCAATAAGGAGCGTAACTTTTCGATATCCCTTTTTTCCTCTGAGATGCCTTCAGGATATGACACGGTTCTTGTTAAAGCAACTGACCGAAGCGGCCATTCCGATATCTGTTCTCTTGTTGTCTATTACGGGACTGCACCTGAACCGCCCGGAGAACCATTCCCGTCCGATGGTTCTGTTGTCAACGACAGTGTCGTGAATTTTTCATGGCAGGGAGGGGACCGGGATGGTTTTGTGTTTTACAGTTTGTCAGCCTCGTTCTGCCCCGAGCCGTCTGAGATCGCTACCGGCCTGCAAACGCAATCCTTTACATCAGAGGTTTTCAACAGGTCAGGACAGTACTGCTGGAAAGTGACTGCCTCAGATGGGAAATCTGTTGTGGAAGGACCTGTTTGGACCTTTTACCTGAGGTTGCCGGGGCATGTGCAGATCAAGACTGAATCTACTGCTTTTGCCAGTAGTTACGAGGCTCTTCAGGATTCAATTATTGTTCCGCTTTCCATCGTAGATGGAACCGGGAAAGGACCTTTGAAATGGAAAGCTTACTTTTCCGGAAGCGGAAGCAGTGTTCCTGTTGTAAATGGGACAGTGAGATATTTTCCTCAGACGGCGGATACCGGACTGCAGAAGCTGATAATTACTGTTACCGATTCAGTTGGAAACAGCGATACTCTGATTCCAGTGATTCTTGTAAGACCTCCCCTTGAGCTTGGTTTAACAATGAATTTCAGTGGAAAGTATACAGACGATGGTGCCATTGATCTCAGTGACTCAGTGGATCCGGTGAAGATCGGGTTTCTGCTTACCGAAAGAGATCCGGACACGGTAAGAATCTTTCAGAGGAACACCCAGACAATCGCTAAAGCAGATTCTGCCGGGATGATTACAATGATAGTCAATCCGATGGTTTCAGGACCCGTGGATGATACACTGAGAATAGTGGTGGTGGATTATCCCGACATTCTGGACACATCATTTGTAATTCACTACGGGAGTCCTCCCTCAGTGCCCTCAAATCCGGTACCATCGGATGATTCTCTCTCAGATGAGGAAGTTGTGACTTTGTCCTGGGAGTGCAGTGATCCTGACGGGAACGATGTCACATTTGATCTTTACTTCGGAGAAACCGGAGTGCCTGTCCTGCTGGCTGAGGGATTATTATTCCGGCAATTGAATATTTCTCATTCTATGCTGCGTAATTGACAAGTTTATGTTGAAAGAAATTCTTAACTTTATTCTTTTTCTTCTGCAAGCCTTTCATGTATTTACGGAGGCTTGTCGT
>JAAYIG010000065.1 GCA_012523595.1 Fibrobacter sp. | reverse complement strand
GAGCTGCATTGTAACTTTGTCAAACAACCCGGACTCACTTTCACTTTCAGGGGTGATGATGATGTGTGGGTGTTTGTCAACAATACGCTGCAGATGGATCTGGGGGGAATACACGAAGCAATTGACGGGCATATAGATCTGGACAATATACCAGGACTGGTAAACGGGAGCGCTTACACTCTCGATGTATTTTACGCAGAAAGACACTCTGCTGAATCACATATCTGGATCACTACAAACATCATTTCCGCACCCTCTAATCTCCGCCTTTACAAACAACCCGGGACACCTGATGCAGGATCGAATAAACCGATAGGCTCCTATGATTCAGTAAGCATCGGTCAGCCATACACTCTCTACGGGCATGTCTTTGACAGTACAGGAACCTGGCGTCCTGAATACGATGATCAGATCACATGGGAAATTACCTCCGGTGGTATCCTGAATACAGATAAGGGAGTCAGTACTATTTTCACCCCAACAAGACCTGGAACCTACATACTTACAGCCCGGTTCAAAGATCCTGACAACCCGTCCAGAGAATCTATCAGCACAGTGACACTGTATGTAAAAGCAGGCTCCTATCCGCCTCCATTCACACTGAAGCTCTACAGCCAGCCAGGCGACCCGAGCTCTCTTGTCCCGCTCAGCGGAACAGACGAAGTAAAAGCAGGAAATATCTACACAGTTTATGGTCATCTGTTCGACACCGCGGGTACATGGATGAGCGGATATGATCAGTATATCAAATGGAGAGTTGTGGAAATAAACTCAGGAGTTGTACCCTCACCCGATGCAGGTGTGAGTACATCCATAAGGCCCACTATTGCAGGAGTAATAACTCTCCAGGCTTCATTTGCTGATCCAACAGACTTGTCCCGTCCTCCCTCAGAAGCCAGACTCTCTATCACGGTTAAAGCTGGTGATGAGCACCATCTTGACATTCAGCCGGATTCTGTGATAACCAGTTACAATTCTGATGATGATTTCGACGAGTTGATTTTCGGGAATAATGAGAACAGAGTCAGGGTTTTCGCGGTTGTAAGAGACGAGTTCGGCAATTTCATCCGCTATGCCGCCCCAAATACAAGCTGGCGAAGTGACAATAACTTGGTGGCAGACGTTACATCCTATCATGGCAGCAGCACCTTTGTGGTAAAACAGCAGACAGGAATCGGCGAGGAGACAATTCTTATCGCTTACGAACAGGGTCTGATTCCAGACACTATCACAGTGGGAAGTTTGGGTAATTCAGCCACCGTTGCCTGGCCTAACCCTTTTACCCCCGGCGTAAGTAAACTTCCCGGCCTGGGCACCGGCAACAGCAAAGTATACGAATTCTACCAGAATGTCCTTCAGCCTTTTGCCGACAAACCTTTCGGGATACTCATCGGTATAGAAACGCCCAGACCCCTTAAGCCTGTAAATCCGGGAGAAGCCTCCAACCCGCAGGCCTCTTATGCGCACGTAAATGTTTATGATGCTGTCGGGAACCTTGTAGCCACATCACGTTCAGGACGCAAAGACCTCAGGGTGGTACGGGCACAGACATCACGTACTTTCGGTATTGTCTGGAACGGCACCAATGATAAGGGCAGAACTGTGGGCGGTGGCACCTATCTCTTTGATATCAAGGGGAAACAGACTGACGGCAGACCTTTTTTCAAGACGATGAAAGTTGCTGTGACAAGAGAGGCGAAATAGACTTGCCAGGAAGGAACCGCTGCAAAAGCGGTTCCTGTTGATTTCCTGGAATTATAACTCCTTCTGCATCCCGCAATTAGCTGAACTTTTCTTCCATTTCCCCTTGTGGCCCATCTTGCCTTTCTTACTAAGCCACTCTTTGTTGACCACCTTTGAAAATTGTTCTGCTGTAAGAATCTTTTTCACTTTTAACAGATGTTCATTGCGGGCTCTTGACATCTCCTTGTGGAGTTTTCCAAGTTCATCAGCATAAGAATCCAGCATACTTTTTGCTGGATCATTCTTAAGCAGTTCCTCTTTGATTTTCACGCGGAGAGCTTTTACCGCTTCAAAGTTCTCCTTGCGAGCATCAGCCATCTCTTCGTGAATCTCCTTGAGCTTTGCTTTCTGATCCTCGGTAAGCCCCAGATCTGCCCAATTGTATTGAGGGCCCTCTTTCCGGTGAGAAGGATTCCCGGGCTGAGAGAAAGCTGTTGAAAAGACGATTGACAGCAGACACAGGGAAGAAATCAAAGTTTTCATTTTAATGCTCCTTTCTTTGATACATTAAAATCCGCTGATAAGAGCATAAGTATCAAACTCCTGCTCAAGATCATCACCGTTTAAATAATCACTGATGCCCTGTAGCTCATCAGCAATTACCGGCTGTATAACGACATTTTCCGGTTTATCTTTGGTAATATTAAAGTACCCCACAGCCAGAACCAATGAGGCTGCAAGTGCCAGGAGAGCATTTCTTGCCGAGGAACGCCTGGAAACACTACTCATGACCTTTTCATAAATATCTGAGGGCATCTCCGGCACTCTTGAAAGCTCTTCATAAAAACGATTTTCATTCATATAGCCTCCCTGATTCCGGACTCATCACGGAATCTATTCCTGATATTCTCCTTCAAACGATGAAGTCTTGTTCTCAGGGCACCTGCGGATGATCCAGTTACAGATTCGATCTCCTCGAAGGTTAATCCATCTATTTCCCTTGCAACCAGCAGAAATCTTTCCTCAACGGATAATTGAGAAAGTACTTTTTCCACCAGATCCTTCATTTCATAACCTCCGGTCTCATTCCGGACAAATTTGTTGTCATCATAGAGCTGATGAGACCTGAAGCGGGTTTGCTTATTGGCAAAATTCAGGACAGCATTATAGGCGATTCGATAGATCCAGGTGGAAACTGCTGATTCACACTTGAACTTCCCCAGAGATCTGTGGACATTGATAAATGTCTCCTGAAGCAGTTCTGCAGCGATATTCCGGTCACCTGTCATCCGCATCACAACCCGCCAAACAAAAGGTGAATAAAAATCGTATAGAGCCTTGAAAGCGGCCTTTTCACCCTTTACTGCTCTATGTATTGTAATCTTGTCAAGTTCTTCCATATTGTTCTCATCAGATTAGACATGGCCTCAGTAATAAATGTTACAATTTTTTACACAACACTTCCGGGTAATTTTTTTTCCGGAATATAATGTGCGGTTAGGGTGCACAGTTTGTTTTCTCGATCGGGGCCAAATCGGGATCGGATTCTGATTCCCGCATTTCAGTATGAGTCCAGGGGAACACCTCAGGGATGAATTCGGGACCTAATTAGTTTAAATTTAAAAATTCAACTTTGAGGAAAAAAATCATCTCGACACAAAATTCCATATTATAAAATATCCCGATTCCGACCCCGATCAAGAAAAAACTATGAATCCAGCATCACTCGATTATTCACCATAAAACATCATCATACACTCCCATCTCAATCGTATTCCTAATTTCACAGGAAATCTCTGTACGATCATTTCTCTGTACATGCTTAAAAGATTTTCCGGATTACTGTCCGTTTTTATATTTTCTGATTCTCTTCCCATTTGTGACACCAGATCGATGGAGCGGTTATGAGCGAAAAAATTGTGATCGGAAGCGATCATGCAGGTTTTGAGATGAAAGAGTATATAAAAGAGGTTCTGACTCAAAAAGGGGTACTGTTTGAGGATGCAGGAGCGGTGAGCCTGGATCCGTCGGATGATTACCCGGAGTTTGCATTCAGGGTGGCAAAGGCAGTATCAGAAAAGCGATACAACAAAGGAATTCTCCTTTGCGGTACCGGGATCGGAGCCTCAATAGCCGCAAACCGTGTCAAAGGCGTAAGGGCTGCACTCTGCACCTCACCGGATATGGCCCGGATGTCCAGGGCGCACAATGATTCCAATGTTCTGGTATTAGGCGGACGTACCACACCACGGGAGACTGTTTCACAGATCATCGATGCCTGGCTGGGGGGAAGTTTCGAAGGCGGACGGCATCAGAATAGAATCGACCAGATCGATCAATAGCTTTCAGGAGGATAACACAGTGGTTATAAAAGAACTGCAGCAGGAAGCAACAGTCAGTCAGGCAAGAAAGCGGGTTTCATGGGATGAGTATTTCATGAATATTGCTGTTCAGGCCTCTACCCGTTCAACCTGCAGCCGCAAGCATGTAGGCGCAGTAATTGTCAGGGAAAAGACGATTCTCTCCACCGGCTACAATGGGAGTATCAGAGGGATGCCGCACTGTGATGATGTGGGGCACATGATGGAGAATGACCACTGTGTGGCTACAGTGCATGCTGAGGCAAATGCTATCATACAGGCTGCCAGAAACGGAACATCGATAAACGGTGCTGATATCTATGTTACAGCATCCCCGTGCTGGAACTGTTTTAAACTAATTGCAAACAGCGGGATCAAACGGATCTTTTACCTGGAATTCTACCGTGATGAGAAGATTCTAACTGTCGCGCCACAGGCCGGAATTGAGCTTATCAAGGTCAATTGTGAATCTCAGTAGTTTCCTGTAAGTTCTATAAACTTTCATTTCACATCTTCGGTATCGATATCGGTATCGAATCTCCCCTGAAATGAATCGTGATTTGATTCGTTAAATCACCAGATTGCCTCTGAGGTGATAATCCTTTTGTATTTAGCAATAGTATAGTTGTCATTTCATTGCAAGCGACACTCTCTCCTCCACGTCGTTTTCGCGAAAGAAGGGAATCCAGTCTTAACATTCCATAATCCCTGGATGTCTGTTTTCACAGGCATGACGCCCTGTGGAGAGATATATTCAGACGAGGCTTTTCGAGGAGAAATCTTTTTTTAACCCGCCCCTTCAGGGCTCCGGTCACCTTCAGAACACCAACCCACCCCAAAGCGACAAAACAGAACTGTAGCGGTCGTCCAGAAGTTCAACCTTATAACTCGCGTCAATCCTGAATCTTCCCCACGGATTAAAACTCCAGTAAAGCACCGGAGTCAAAGACCACTCAGTCCCGCTGCCCAGAAATCTCTTCTCCTCACTGTCATGAAAGCGCAGGCTGTCAAGTGGTTCCTCAAACTGGAACACATCCGAGATTTTCCCGCCCCTCACAGAGCGGTTCACACCAATCGAATTCATCCCGATCCCCAGCTTATTAAGCCTGTTAACCTGTGAGTGCACAGCCAGTACTATTGCCTGTGAATTTGGTCCCAGAGGAGAACCAAGGCACTTGTCAAAATGGGAGTACCGATGGCTGGCACCGAAGAAATGGGTGTAAACCCATGGTTCAACATGGGAATACTCCATGTTTATTTCCATATCACGTCCGAAGAGAGTTCCGAAATATTGTCCGCCGACTGTAAGGGCCCACTTGTTACCGAAATCGCTGCTGAAGATTTTCCAGGGTGCAAGCATATCATCGAGAAAGAACTCTGCATACCAGCGGAAGTCAGCAGGCCAGAGAAGATTTACATCCAGGGAAAGCGCGGCATTGTCCCGGTCCCCGGCATAATGCTCTGCGAACTTGAATGGAACAAACGGGATCAGGTAAACCCATTCCCATCCCCGTTCTACTCCTGAGTACTCCCGGCGCACGGCATCGGAATCGTTGACAGGTTCCGAAGTGCTGCTGCCGTTTATGATCACTTCGTTTAAACCAAAATTCAATCTGGAATTCCAGAAACAGGCATTCAACCTGTGGGTGTAAATGTATTTAGGCTTGTCTTTCTGAAACCGCAGCATCCCTGCGGTATGACTGTACTGAACCAGGTGAAAATCAAGCGTTCCTTTCAAATAAGTAATCGGCGGAGCATATCCGGATAATGTCAGCGGATAGTAAAGAGCAGGACCTACCTTGAGGTAATCTATCGCGGTCTCCAACTGGACTCTGCCCGCATTATACCTTATACCGCCACGAAGAATATCTGATGCCCTTACATGGCTGCTGTCATCTACCCTTCCGTAAAGATTGTACGGGATACCCTCATAGGGCTGGTATGTATGACGCTTGAAAAATGTGTCTGAATCGTACTCAGTCCATATATCGATACCGGAATAAAATGAAAGCTTCCCAAGATTTCCGGTAAGTAAAGGATTGGCTATTCCTTTTATATTGATCGAGTAATTGGAGGAAAGTGATGGCTTGATATCACCCAGTAAACGAAGGTTGAGCTTCAGATGAATATCAGTATTACGCTCAGGTTCCTCTTTATACCACTTCAGGAGCCCCTCCCGAGGTGAGAGATATCTCCTTATTTCCTTTATATAGTACAGTTCCTGATCGGAGAGTACACCCGAACCTTTCCTCTCCGCTTCATCGAGAAATTCCAGTACCACATCGGCATTTACAGGCTGGTCAAAGATCGCCTCCGGTACCTTGAGGCCTGTACGGGACGATAACCGGTAGATAAAACGGTCAAGATCAGGATCGATCAGAAGACCTGGAGCATACTGGGCTGAGACACCCGAAAAAAAAAGAATGAGCAGGAGAAGTGACCATTTACGCATAGGAGATCACTTTTTTAATACTTTTTGCTTCATATCATTAATATACCTGATGTTTTTCTTGATGTGTGGAATCTGAAGATATTCGCGCGGAATCTGACGGTTCAGTATCTCTTCGGCAGAATCGAATGACTCCTTCTCCATCTTGAGGTTGCTGTAGCTGTTTACTAACACAGTATACCCGGCGATCAGATCAGACCAGTTCATGGGATTGCGCTTTTCTGAAAGAATGATAAGGCGCTTGGCCAGCTCAAGTGCCTCTTTGTTTTTACCTGTCCAAAGAGCAATGAAGGTTCTTATCCTGAGGAAAATCGTGTTATCAGGAATCTCCTTCAGGACAGAGCCGGCCAGAGAATCTGCACTCCTGAATCTATCTTTCTCAATAAGAATCCAGCACAAAGAGTTTTTTGCCGCATAATTGTAGGGAAAATCAGCCTTCATCGCATTCTCTATGGCCCTTATCCCTCCCTCACCCTTGTCATCCACAAAAGGAAGCCATTTCAGGCTGTTCCGAAGATAATAATTGAAGACCCCTATTCCAAGATAAGCTGCATAGAATTCCGGATCGAGTTTTCTCACCTGTTTAAGCATACCAGTGGAATTTATGGCATTTTTCATTGCATCAAACCAGTTTCCCGCCTTTGCCTGTATTATACTTATCCCTCCATAAGCATTAGCTATGAAAAACAGGCATTCCAATGAATCTGCCCCGCGAAGCTTTTTAAGACGGCTCTCGAGAACGTTCTTTATGCTGTCAACCAACACTATAAATCTCTCGCCATCAATCAGGTAAGACTCGTAATCCAGAATCCGGGTCTGTTCTATGGCTAATTTAAAGTACAGAGCAGTGTTGTCATCCGGGTTTTTAAGCAGATATTTCTCTATGCATGTCTTTGCGCCAGCATAGTCCTGCCTGACCAGAAGAGTCAAAGCGGAATCTTTTATGGACTCAGAAAAGGCAGAAAAAGAAATTCCTGACAGCAGAACAAAAAAAAACAGCAGATTTTTTCTCATTATTTAAGTTCCTAATACCTGTAAGATGCTTATGAAAATATTAGGGAATTGAGAAATTTGCAATCACTATTTACATCAACCGTAATTTTCATAACCGTCAGAGAACTGACAGTGCCATGCAGGAACTATTTTCAGAATAGAAAGAAAAACTATCTGATATGGAAAAACTTCAACAAGCCCCCTGGCTTACTCTTAAAGACCAGCAACTGCTTAAAAAATTCCTCAACCGCTCCGGTATTATCCCCTCTCAGGACAGACAAACTCTTATTGAGGGCATAGCAAGGGCCTTTTCTGCTATTCCTTATGAAAACCTGACAAAGATTATCAAGTCAAATTCCTTTATCAGCCCGCAGTCCTGTATGCGCTACCCCGATGAGCTGCTGAGTGATTATCTTAAATGGGGCACAGGAGGAACCTGCTTCTCACTTACCGCAGCTCTCATCGCTGTACTTAATGCCTTTAATATTGAGTCTCATCCTGTTCTGGCCGACCGCCATTACGGAGTCGATACCCACTGCGGCCTGATAGTCACAGGCGATGACGGGCTCTTTCTACTTGATCCAGGCTACCTGATGTGTTTTCCAATCAAGCTGCCATCACTGGAACCGGTATGCGTAAACAACGGGTTCAACACTATTGAACTGATCCCCCTTGAAGGCGGCCAGAAGGTCGAGCTTTACACCTCAGTCAAGGGAAACCGCAGGCTCAGATTAACCTACAGAATTAAACCCATCGATGCGGTAGAGTTTGAGCGGGCATGGGAACAGTCCTTCTCATGGGAGATGATGACTTATCCTGTGATCACTCGCACATCCGCCGGAAACCACCAGTATCTCCAGGGGAAAAAACTCTCTATCAGGTCAGAAAACCGTACTGAAAGAAGAGAAATCTCACCGGAAGATCAGATGCAATTTATAGTTGACTCGATGGGAATAGACAAGGAAATCGTCAGAAAAGCATTCGGAGTGATAAGACATGGCTGAAACAAAACCGCCTTTCCCTGTAAAGCATTTTATTGCCGTCCTTTTTTCCAGCAGAGAAAACCTGTCTCCAGCGCTTTTAAAAGCAAACGAGAGCTGGGGGCCTTTTGACTTTCAGGGAGAGGATCATCTCTTCGATGTTACAGATTACTACGCCCCTGAGATGGGATCACCACTTTTCAGAAAAATATTCTCCTTCGAGAAGCTTTACGAACCGACCCTGATGGTCGAGATGAAACTTGGGTGTAACAAAATAGAAAAAGATCTCTCGGTTGATGGAAACCGGGTAGTTAATCTCGATGCCGGTTACCTTGACCACAACAAAGTTGTTCTGGCATCTGCAAAGGAGGCGGGGCAGAAAGTTTACCTTGACAAAGGAATCTACGCCGATCTGGCAGGACGGTACAAGTCAGGACGATACCAGCCTTTTGAGTGGTCTTTCCCGGATTTCAGGGATGGGCGGTATGACAAGGAACTGCTGCAGATAAGGACAATCTATATGAAACAGATGAAGGAGTGGAGAGGAAGGAGCCTGAATCTTGATTTGAAAGATTAGAGAATCT
The DNA here is from genome assembly GCA_012523595.1 of Fibrobacter sp. Taxonomy (NCBI): domain Bacteria; kingdom Pseudomonadati; phylum Fibrobacterota; class Fibrobacteria; order Fibrobacterales; family Fibrobacteraceae; genus Fibrobacter; species Fibrobacter sp. The sequence goes on along the minus strand of JAAYIG010000065.1, from coordinate 22,158 downwards.
TAAAACCCCCTTTATGGAATCAGGGGGCATTATTCTCTGTGTGAGATTATTCCTTAAACCTACATACTCTCCAGCACCCCTTTCATAAAATCCCAGAATCTCTCCACAGAACCCACATGCACACGCTCCTCGGGAGAATGCGGATGAAGGATTGTGGGGCCGCACGAAACCATATCTATCCCGGGATACTTCGAACCTATGATCCCGCATTCCAGACCCGCATGCACCACATCCTCTTCCGCTTTACGTCCGAATGATCTTTCATGAACAGTCTGCATACTTCTTAACAGCTCAGATGAGGGATCGGGCTGCCAGGCAGGATAAGCTCCAGCAAATTCAACATGAGCCTCTGCAAGTGTCAGGGCACTCAGCACCGCATTAGCCAGATCTTCCCTCGCGCTCTCAATCGAACTGCGCAGAAGACATTGTAAAGCCGATCTCCCGTTTTCACACCTGAGCACAGCAAGATTATTCGATGTCTCCACAACACCCTTCACCCTGTCACTCATCCTGATCACACCATTTGGGCAGGCATAGATTGCACTGATCAGATTACTCTGCCCCGGCTTTGTAAGCACCTTTTCCGGAATCTCTGTTTCTTCAACACTTACTGTTAATCCCGGATCTGCGATCTGATACTCCTGCCTCAGGATACTCTCCTGTATAGAGATGAACTCCCTGAATTCATCTTTGTATTCATCAGGCACCACAACGGTCGCAAATGCCTCTCTGGGTATTGCGTTGCGCACAGAACCTCCGTGAAAGCAACATAACCGCATGTCAGTTTTCTCAATAGCATTGAAAAGTATGCGGTTGAGAAGCTTAATTGCGTTTCCCCTTCCAAGATTGATATCGATTCCGGAATGACCTCCCTGGAGTCCTGTCAATGCAAGCCTGAAAGCGGTTCTTCTGTCTGATACCTTTTCAACCGGATTAACCATCTCGGCATTGCAGTCGATACCTCCGGCGCATCCAATACAGAGAACACCCTCATCTTCTGTGTCAAGGTTGATCAGTTTACGCCCGGCGATAAAATCAGACGATAGCTCCATCGCCCCGGTCATCCCGGTTTCCTCATCAATTGTAAATAGAGCCTCGAGAGGACCGTGTTTGATGGAACTGTCCTCAAGCACAGCCATCATCAGGGCAGCACCTATTCCATTGTCCGCTCCAAGTGAGGTATTCTCTGCCCTCACCCATTCTCCGTCAAAGAATGGTTTGATGGGGTCTTTCAAGAAGTCATGCTCAACCCCGGCGTTTTTCTGAGGAACCATATCGAGATGGCTCTGGAGTACAATAATTGGCCTGTTTTCCTTTCCTGCAGATGCAGGTTTTCTGACAAGCACATTCCCCGCATTATCGGTTTTTACCTCCAGCCCCAGACTCCCGGCAAATTCCTGAACATATCTGGCTGCAGCCTTCTCATGTTTTGATGGACGCGGGATTCTGCACAGCGCTGCAAAGTGCTTCCAGAGCAGCTCAGGTTTAAGAGATGATATACCAGTCATGGCTTTTCTCCTGTTGGTGTGAGTTTAATATAAATAGTTTCTGATCAGGGTATGCGGGGAAGAGGTTCAAAAATCGCTTTAAGTCGATCGATCGTTACCACCATACCTGCAGGACTCTCAAGCTCTGGAAAAAGGAATTTTCAATGATCCAGGCTGAAGGCCTGAATATGACACATCAGGTAAACACGAGCCCTAATCTGATCATGATCAGCCTCATTCCGGCAAGACACGCCTTTGAAGAGATACGCAACTTTTCTTTTGTAAAGTCAGACATACTTTAAGATTTCCTCGATTTTCTCTTTGCTGAATCCAGTAATCTCCTGAATTGATTGAAGACTTATCCCCTTTTTTACCATCCCCCTGACAATTTGATGTACCAGTTTTTCTTCCTGTTCAAATTTGGTATCTTTTTGCCTGATTTCAGCATTCTTTTTCTCAATTGCAGTATCTTTTGCCTAAGCTCAATTTCTTTCTCCTCAAGTTTCCTTCGCAATTCTCCTTCAACCTTCTCTCTTTTCAATCATTCTTTCTCACGTAACGCATCTGCTATCATTTCCATATATACCTCTCCACCACTATGCTCTTCCGCTATTATTCCCAGAAACTGATCAATCAACTCTCTGTTAACCACCGATACTTCAATGCCAATAGCAGCACCTTAAGCCTGCTGTCTTCTATCTGCTCCGGTTTGAAGAGCCATAAATCCATCATTATAAAGCGAAAATCCGGGACAGTCTCTTCGACCACCTCTATTATTGCGATTGCCTTCTTCATGCTATTGTTAAACTTACAAGGCCTGGATAAAGAGAAGCCAACATCATTTGTAAAATGCAAATTATAGGATTTTAAGAGATAATGCGTGGGAAGCCTCCCCCTGGCTACAGCCCGCAGAAGACTGCGGTCTTACGGGCCACCCCCTCTGTGTTGACACAAAGCAATACCCGGCGGGAAACTGTTACAAGTTGGGCAAGATTAGCTGACTCCTCAGTCTTTACTGGTGGAAGAAGAAACGATAATTGTATACCGGATTTCCATTTGGTTCCTGTATTTTCAGGGTGGAAATAGTCCGTACTCTCATATTTTCGTATCCTCGTAATGTCGTACCCCGTCCATTATGTGCCGGATAAGAGTCTGAACTATGATTTTTGTGATTAATTGATTTAGATGAATTACTGAATTCCTTTCTTTTAATGAATGACATGGAAGCAATTGTGTACTTGTTAAGTAATGATATCTTACTCACCATCTATCTACCACCTTCTCAGTAATCGCCTCAATCCTTCTAAATCTCTAGTATTAATCACATCCTCCCTCCCCAGCCATCCCCTCCTCGCCTGACCCACACCAAATCGCATAAAGTCAAGATCCCCCGTACTGTGTGAATCCGTATCGATAGCCACCTTCACTCCCATCTCCTTTGCCAGCCTGCAATGGGTCTCATCGAGGTCAAGACGATCCGGATACCCGTTTACCTCAACAAAACACCCCCGCTCTTTAGCGCCCTTTAACACAGCCTCGAAATCTATATCGTAAGGCTCCCTCCTGTTAATCAGCCGTCCCGTAGGGTGAGCCAGGATATTGAGATAACGGTTGTCCATCGCTTTTAAAATCCTTTTTGTCTGCTTTCCCCTGGAGAGATTAAACTTGTAATGGACAGAACACACAACAACATCCAGCTCTTTGAGTATCGAATCTGAAAGATCAAGCGATCCATCCTCCAGAATATCACACTCTATCCCCTTTAAAACTGTAAATCCCTCCAGAGTCTCATTTATTTTGTCGATATGCTCGATCTGTTCCGCAAGATCTCTCTCCTTCAGCCCACGCGTCATCGCCAGATGCTTTGAGTGGTCAGTGATCGCCAGATACTCATATTCCTTCGCCCTCGCAGCAGCAACCATTTCCTCCATCGATGCGTGCCCGTCGGTACGGGATGTATGGGTATGAAGATCACCCCTTATCTGATTCAACTCGATAAGCAAGGGCAACTCTCCCCTCTCGGCAGCCTCTATCTCCCCAGTGTCCTCACGCAGCTCCGGCTCGATAAAGGGGAGCCCCACAGCACTGAAGACATCCTCCTCTCTCTCCCCCCCGATCCGCATCTCCCCCCTGAACACTCCATACTCATTTATCTTCAGTCCCCTCTTCACTCCACGCTTCCGTACCGCTATATTGTGAGGTTTTGATCCTGTAAAGTAGTGAAGCGCAGAGCCGCAGCTCTCCTGAGGAACTACCCTGATGTCAACCTGAACTCCGGATTTTAAAACAACAGTAGTGCGTGTACCTCCACTGGAAAGCACTTTTGCGATCTGAGGGAAGGAAAGAAAACGTTCAGAGATCCTTGCGCTGTCACCGGTTACCAGGATGTCAAGATCATGAACCGTTTCCCTGCGCCTCCTGAAAGAGCCCGCAACCACCATCTTCTCCTGGTCCACAACAACAGAAAGATGCTTTATCACACCTGCGGCAATATCCTCTGCCTCAAGAAGCATAATCCTGTTTCCATATTCACGGGCCCTTTTGATCCCCTGAAGAATCGACCGTTCCACATTTTCACCGAATCCGGGCAGTTTACAGATTTTATGCTCCCTGGCCGCCTCCTCCAATTGCTCAAGTGTATAGATCCCCAGCCTGGAATTGATAGCAGCTACTCTCTTTCCCCCCAAACCCTCTATTTTCATGTACTTTATCAATTCAGGGTTGATCCTCTTTGACAGATCCTCGAATGCTGAAAGATGACCCGTGGAGACTATCTCCTTTATCTTCCCCGCAAGATCCTTTCCTATACCGGGGAACTTCGAGAGATCTTCGCCGTTAGCAATCAGATCCGAAACATCCTGGGAGAGCGAGTTTATCGTCCTTGCTGCAGTTCTGTAGGCGCGAACCCTGAAAGGGTTCCCACCCTCAATCTCAAGCAGATCAGCCATGTTGTCGAATATAGCTGAGATAGCAGAATTGTAGATCCGCATCACTAACCTCGATGAGCTCCAGCGACAAACGGGATACTCCTATTCTCCAGTCCTGCAAAATATTTCTCATCGTACTCCTGTTCCACTAACCGATGAGACGGGGGGTTCTTTTTGAGTCTGAGAAGCGCAAGAGATCTGGTTTCCAGATCATAGTTACCGGAGCAGACGTAAAGTGGTGAAGCTGTGAAAGTGACCGGATACCTGGTATCTAAAATCAACTCCCATCTCTGCCCCCTTTCGCATTCAGGAAGAGAGAAGATGACAGGCTCGTAATGAGCGTTAAGCAGGATAAGCAGGGTGTCATCGATTACAGGAGCCCCATGATCATCTATCTCCTCTATCACATCTCCGGATAATTTCAGTCCCAGATATCTCACCATCGGATTATTCCAATCCTTCTCAGTCATCTCCCGCCCCTCCGGATGCAGCCAGGTGAGATCTTTTGTTCCCTTTTTCCTGGTATCCCGTCCACTGAAAAAATTACGTCTCTGCAGTACCGGATGACTGTGGAAGAGAGCTATGAGAGACCTCGTAAACTCCAGTAGTTTTTTACCCCTGATATCCAGATTCCAGTTTATCCACGATATCTTGTTATCCTGACAATAGGCATTGTTGTTACCCAGTTGTGTCCTTCCCGATTCATCACCGCTGAGAAGCATCGGTACACCCTGAGCCAGAATCAGTGTTGCAAGAAAATTCCTCTTCTGCCGCTCCCGCAGTTTGATAATGACAGGATCATCTGTCGCCCCCTCTATCCCTCCGTTCCAGCTCAGATTCTCATCTGTACCATCTTTGTTGTCCTCTTTATTCCCCTCGTTGTGCTTATTGTTGTAGCTGACAAGGTCATTGAGTGTGAATCCGTCATGGGCTGTAACATAGTTTATGCTTGCGTACGGACGGCGTCCTCCCCTTTCGTAAAGATCACTGCTTCCGGTCAGACGATATGCAAGATCTCCCACCTGCCCCTCATCGCCCCTCCAGAATCTCCGTACCGTGTCCCTGAATTTTCCATTCCACTCCGCCCAGAGCACAGGAAAGTTCCCTACCAGATACCCTCCCGGACCAAGATCCCAGGGTTCGGCGATCAATTTGACACGTGAAATCACCGGATCCTGATGAATCAAGTCGAAGAATACAGAGAGCCGGTTTACATCGTGAAGCTCCCTTGCCAGAGATGATGCCAGATCGAACCGGAAACCATCAACATGCATCTCTGTAACCCAGTATCTCAGGCTGTCCATTATCATCTGCAGCACATGAGGATTTATCATGTTAGGGGTATTACCGCAGCCTGTGTAATCGAGATAGTAACGACGATCCTCGGGATTGAGGTTATAGTAGCTCAGGTTGTCAATTCCACGGAAACAGAGAGTGGGGCCCAGATGATTTCCCTCGGCGGTGTGATTGTAAACCACATCCAGAATTACCTCTATTCCCTCCCTGTGAAGAGTCTTGACCATGGTCTTGAATTCATTTACCTGCTGGCCTGAAGCCCCTGATGAGCTGAAGCGAACCTCGGGAGCGAAAAACCCGATGGAGTTATACCCCCAGTAGTTGGTAAGGCCCTTCTTTACAAGATCACGCTCGGAGATTGATTGATGCACCGGCATGAGTTCCACAGCCGTTACCCCGAGAGAATGAAGATACGCGATCACCGCCGGACTGCTAAGCCCCGCAAAGGTGGATCTCATCTCAGGTGGTACTTCCGGATGTAATGCGGTGAAACCCTTTACATGCACCTCGTAGATAACGGTCTTATGCCAGGGGGTCTGAGGATTTAGATCATCACCCCAGGAGAATGCCGGATCTACAACTACACATCTGGGCATGAAAGGAGCACTGTCCTGTTCGTCAAATGAGAGATCTGCCCTGCTGTCCCCGATCCGGTAGCCAAAAAGGGAATCATCCCACCTGATAGTTCCGTCAATTGCCCGAGCATAGGGATCAAGCAGGAGTTTGTTGGGGTTGAAGCGATGTCCGGATGGAGGGTCGTAGGGCCCGTAGACCCTGTAGCCGTAGCGGAGTCCCGGACGGGCCTCGGGGAGGTATAGATGCCAGGTGAGATCTGTGTGCTCTGTGAACCTGATCCTGTTTATCTCCTCCCCGTCATCATCGAATATACAGAGTTCAACCGCGCTTGCATTCTGGGAATAGAGGGCGAAGTTTACACCCGCACCATCCCAGGTGGCTCCCAGAGGGTAGGGCTTTCCAGGCCAGACTTTTACGGGCTTAATGCTCATCGGGTGAATTGCTCTGATTTACAAATACATCGTTTTGTTTATCGGCATCGGTGTCCCCTGAATCCCCCAAAGGAGGACTTTAAGAAGTTACCGGTATCGCTTCCTCTTTGATAATCGGGGTCAGTATCGGCATCGGTATCGGAATCGTTCCCTCATCTCTCCCCATTAAAGCCTAGTCCATTATTAAATCTCCCGCCAACTGCAGTGAGCGCAAAAGGGGTGCCGAAGCGATGTGGCACGAATCTTGCAAAATGATTTGGAGATTCAGAGATCCTTAACACTTTTAAACAGACAAGATGTCTTCAAAAAAGGAGAATGTCATGTCCAGATTGAGATTTGCGGTAGTGGTTTTCTCTCTTGCTCTGGGGATAGGATATCTTAGCGGGTGCAGTAACAACGGTTCTGCAGAAAAAGCGGGAGAGCAGGTGGATAAGGCGACAAAGGAGGCAAAAGAGAAGGCCGGGGAAGCTGCTGACACGCTGCTTAACGACACAGCCAAAGACACAACACCCTGAAAACGGTGTGTTTGGATTTATCAAAGAGATCTACCGCGGCTATACCAGGGATGAAATCCCCAGACTGGCCGCGGCACTGGCCTACTATTCTCTTTTCTCCCTTGCTCCACTGCTTATAATTGCCATTGCTATAGCGGGGTATGTATTTGGCAGGGATGCGGCACAGGGGCAGATCGTTGAGGAGCTTAAAAACGCGATCGGCATGAGGGCGTCACAGGCAGTCCAGCAGTTAATCCTCTCCGCCTCTCGTCCATCCTCAAGCATCCCTGCCACAATCACAGGAATTATCCTCTCTCTCTATGGCGCATCCCAGGTCTTTAACCACCTTAATATCTCTCTAAACCGTATCTGGAAAGTAAGGAAAAGAGAGGGTCTGGGATATTTATCGTGGCTGAAAAACAGGCTTTTTTTAATCCTGGCTGTGCTCTCATTCGGGCTTTTCTTTCTCCTCTCTCTAATTTTCAGTACTGCTCTCCAGTGGGCCACATCCTACTTTGGCTTCATCTCCCCTCTTCCCTGGCTTTTCCGCACTGCCGCATCACTACTTCCCTTTTTCCTCACCACACTTCTCTTTATTTTCATCTTCAAGTTTATCCCTGATGTCAAGATCAGGTGGGGGCCGCTTTTCTACGGCTCGGTTTTTACCTCCATACTTTTTAACCTGATCCGGTCGATCCTTGTCATCTACCTGGAGAGAAGTTTTTACCGTTCCACTTATGGTGCTGCTGCATCACTGGTAGTTTTGCTTCTATGGATCTACTTTTCCGCACAGATTCTTTTTCTGGGAGCGGAATTCACCAGAATCTACGCAATGAGGCATAATGAGCCAATTCTGCCTGCTCCAGGAGCGGAATCTTACCATTGGGAAATACTATAGAAATGGTATAATGATTGCGGGGCAATAAAGCAGACAGGATAAGAAATGGTTTTCTTCCGGGCAGGAGCGTAAGAGAAAGCAGATCGTGAAACGGGTACTGTTTAAGGGTAACAGATTTTAACAAACAGGAGCGCTGGGGAAATGTTAGCATGGTCACTGGTTTTTCTGATCATCTCTCTTATTGCGGCGGCTTTCTGGCTCAGCGGAAGTGCCATAGTTTCCTCGACTATGATACAGGTGGTTTTTGTCACATTTCTGGTGCTTTTTCTCATTACGCTCATAGTTGGGCTGGCGCGGAAACCGCCCAATGTCTGAAGCTTTATTAGCCAAATTCAAGAGGAGCTTTAAAAATGGGTATTGTAAAAAAAGTCACATTCTTTTCACTCTTAGCAGCGGCGATTCTGGGTGTCGTCGAAAAGATCTCCGGGAAAAAACATCTGAAATTATTCTGCAGGAAAAAGGAAAGTTTTCCTGAGAAGATGATGAAAATTTTTCACAATATGACAAAGTGGATGGGAAAGAAGCAGAAGCGCCCGGTCTTTATGCCTGGACGGTAATGGGACTTGGCAAAAACAGTAAAGGAGCTCTCAAAATGAAAAAAACAGTACTGATTATTCTGTTGATCACTTTCTCTATCAGCGCTCAGCAGTTGCGTCTGAGTCTCATAGGGGGAGTGGCAAAAGAGGTAGGAGAGAACTTTGACAGGTTTAACTGGGGGTTTGCAGCAGGTGGAAACATATTCTTCTACCTCGATGACAACCTCCTTCTGGGTGCCAGAGCTGCTTACACCAGATGGACCCCGGTAGATTCGCAGTTTTTGCAGAGTGTGGGGAGTCTCCTTGACGGGAAGGTGAGCGGAGAGAATTATACAATAGAAATAGTCCCCTTTGCCCGCCTCACCACAAACTTCCCCATGAGCATGATTAATCTCTTCGCCCAGGCCGGAGCCGGTCTCTACATAATAAATTCCGAGGTCACAGTTACAGGTACAGGTGAAGATGAAACTGAGATACAGCAGATTTTCGGTGAAAACGCCCGTGCACGTTTCGGAGCGGCAATAGGAGGCGGGCTGACTTTCGGAAACCCGGAATTTATCTCTGTTGACATCTACCCAATCTTCAACCTGATTTTCCTGGACAAAAGTGAGTGGATGAAATATTTGACCATTAACCTGGCAATCGGATTCGGTATCTGACCCTCTGTAGCCCCGCCCATGTTGACTATTTTCCTTCATGGGCGGATCTCTGTTTCTCTCTTCATCAAGGGATAACGCATTTGAAGTGAAGAACCTCAAACTTGAATATTATTCACAATTACGCAATGAATGTAGTAAACCGTTGTATCCCAGATGCTGATTGACTGTAAACCAGCCTTTTACTATTCTTATCACTGTGTTTTCAATTGATGTCTGATACACAAAGCGAGTTCTAATCTGAATCTCGCCTTGGATATTTGTACTACTCTGTTGTGAATCCTATCATATTGCTTATATTGTCTGGTTTATTTGGACCTGCCACAGTCATCACACGAACCCAATACCTGAAAATGCTTACCACAAGCAATGCAATAATTCCAATACGAAATATCATCGGGGATATCTGCTCGATATTCTTTTCTCAAATTTCACATCAAGGCTCTTTGTCTTCTCAACATTAAACCATTTCCCATCATCCGGATAGGAATCAACATGACAATCCATCTCAAAAAAACCTGTTTCTTTATTATTGACTGTTTCAGTCATAAATAACTTATTATCCTTTATTCTTCCCTTCAATGTGATTTTCTGGAGTTTATTGTCGTAGTAATACACTCCATATACATCTTCCGTCATCATTTTCATGTAATTGCTTTCTATCAGCATGTATTTCCCGATATTATTCAGGCATTTCTTAATTGTGTCAAGTTCTACGGTTACATCATATACAGGCGTGCATGCTTGTACTACATGTGGATAACAGTCATCTATAAGAGAGATTGACAGTTTTTTATTCTCTACGCTGTAACTTCCTATATCGTAATAATCGCCAATCGGGCTCAGAGCCTGCACATTTCACAGCAGTTTCAAATTCCCTTTTTACCCCTTCAAGCCAATATTTGTGGAGAAATTCCAAATACCCGGATAGTGTAAACAATGCTTCAAAAGAAATTGATTCTGTTTCTAATTCCTGGCCGGTTTTTAAATCAAAAAACACCTCTTCTGCAACAGTGTTCAGATATGCACCATAGTGTTCTCCTGCAAATGATATGTAAAGAATATCCTCTTTTATCTCTGTAGAACACTTAACCTCGTACCATATGAATGCCTCTATTTCGCCCGGCTCAAAACTACTGATGCTGAATCGCTCTTTAATCCAGGAATTGATAATTCCTGCTACCTGGTTTTGATCATTTGACAAATCTCTCAATCTGGGAATCTCTGATACGTATTTTTTTTTTCGATTGTTTCAGTAATAAGTACTTTTTCAACAACATACTTTTGACTGTAACTGATAAAAGTGCTGACCAGGATAAATATCAGATATTTGTACTTCATTATTCTATAATCTCCAAATGAGTTGCCGTTTTCCGGCATTCTGACAATTTTTTTATAAGGTTAAGAGCCCTTGTCATCAAGAATAAACAGAGAATAAAGGCTTTGGATTTCATCATTATCTTTTCTCAATAATCGGTAATCTGAACCGTCTTTCAGATGAAGGACTCAGGGATTCATAAATGAGCAACATTTTGCTTTATGCATCATGTTTATGACAGATTCTCAGAGGTACAATTTTATAAGTGACTTCCACACTTAAACCAGAATAGCCCAATTTTAATATTAACCAAAGTCAAGAAAAAACATTATTATCCAACTTTTGATAATTAATAAACATAAAACAGCATACAGTGTAAACACATTACGAATTTACACCATTAAAGGACCTCTTATTGTGTTCGATTGACCAGCCCAGGCATTATTTTATATGCTATTATCTGTATTTACATAAAGTATTGAAAGTATTTGATTGAGTAAAGCCATGCTCCACTCCTCCCCCATAATCCGCCCTCCCAGCGAGGCACACAGCATCCTCCTCCAGGTCACCACCGGATGCTCTCATAACCGTTGTGCATTCTGCGGGGTTTACAAAAATATCCCGTTCAAAATCATGGAGCCGCATCTTATTCTGGAAGATATTCTCTATGCGGCGAAACACTTCCAGGACCGGGACCGGGTTTTCCTGTGTGATGGTGATGCGCTGATTGTTCCTCAGAACAGGCTGGTACAGATACTTTCTGATATTCGCAAATATCTTCCCTGGACAGTACGGGTTGGTACTTATGCAAACGCAAAGAGTATCGCTCGGAAATCTCCCGATGAACTCAGGGAGCTTCGTCAACTGGGACTGAGGATAATCCATATCGGGTTGGAATCGGGTGATGATGAAACTTTAAAGAAAATGGGAAAGTGGGGGGATTCGGAAGCAATTATCGAGCAGGGGCTCAGGGCAAAGGAGGCAGGGATAAACCTTTTTGTCACCGTGATCTCCGGGCTTGCAGGCAAAGAACGGTCATCCATACATGCTCAGAAGACCGGAGAAGCGCTTACAAAGATGAACCCTCAGTACGTTGGGGTCCTGAGTCTCATGCCCCTTGAGAATACCCCTCTATATAACTGGATCAGTGGTGGGCTTTTCACACCCTTGACCCCCAGGGAACATCTCATGGAAATCCGCACCATGCTGGAAAACACTGAACTTCGTCCGGGGTATTTCTATGCCAACCACGCATCAAACTACCTCCCTCTCCGTGTAAGGCTCCCCAGAGATAAAAAAACCGCCCTTGATACCATCGATACAGCTCTCAGGGGTGAACTGGAGCTTACTCCGGAGTGGATGCGGGGGTTGTGAATTATGTCAGACTGGATTCTTTTTTTCAGCAAGAATGATATGAGGCTGGAGTGTGGTTTTAAAGTATCAATATAGCAATAACCATCGTACAATTCCCTGAAATTCACTATTAATTCTTTTATAATCATTCCAATCTTCTATTTATTTCCATTCTCTTTTCTCCTCTTCACACCTTTGCGCCTTCGCGTGTAACTCTCTTACTCTTCAAATAAGACTTACTTGCAAACATACTCTCGTAACGAATCTCTTAAGTCCCCCTTTGGAGGATTTGGGGGCAGAAATAAGTAGGCTGAAAAAGCGTGATCTTGTGAGCCTGTAAGTGCTTTGCAATATGGGAGTTACAGAAACCGTTTGTTTTTTGCGTCGTACATTTTATAAGTTAATAATTAGAGAATTATTCATTTTAAGAGAATCTCAGAAACCTACTCCTTATCTGTACTTACCATTCAGGGAAAGTTTCAATGCAAAAGCAAAGGAAAAATTTCGGATTGAAAGAATTAGAAGAGTTTAGGTATTAATTAGATCAAATATATCAAAATGAAAACCGTTCCTGTTTTATGTTTGATAATTTTTTTTGAACCTCCATATTTGGCATTAACACAAAGTTTTAAAAATGGTTCAAGCTTTATCGTGACCTTCTCATTTTATCAATTTAACTTTTCTCTCAGCACATATGGGGGCTCAAAATGAAGCATAGCTGGAAAAAGATAACTCTCTTTACAGCCGTAGCGACACTTATCACCACCACAACAACCCAGGCAGCCAATGAGTGGCTTGTAGATTCCAAAGGCAACATTACTCTTAACGGTTCTTTATTCCGTGTCAAGGGTGGATCGTGGTTTGGCCTTGAAGGCCGGGATGAATCTCCCAACGATGAGAAAAATCCCAGAGGTGCCCCGATGGAATTATATATAGGTAATGTTTTCTGGTCACCCAGCGGTCGAACACTGGACAAAGATGCAACTGAAATTAAAAATCTTGGATTTAACTGTATCAGAATGCCTGTTTCTCCTCAGACTCTAGATGACAGCGATGCTCAGGGCAGGGAACCTTTTCTGAAAAACGATGAGTCTGTACGTATAAATGGTGCCTTTACAGCACTGAAGGAAGTCATAAAAGCATGCGACAAAGCAGGTCTCTATGTTCTTCTGGACATGCACTCCTGCTCTAATTACCTTGGCTGGAGAGCGGGACGTCTTGATGCCCGTCCACCTTTTGCAGATGCCAAACGTGAGAATTATGCGTATACCCGAGAGGAATGTTCCTGCGCAGCCACCAACAACCCCAGTACAGTTACCCGTATTCAGCCTTACGATGTACAGAAGTGGCTCAATGATCTCAAGACACTCGCCGGATTGGGAAAAGAAATCGGTGTAGACAATATCATGGGTATCGATATTTTCAATGAACCGTTTGATTATAGCTGGAGTGAATGGAAAACTCTTATCGAAATGGCTTACGAAGCAATCAGCTCCGTAAATCCCAACATCCTCATTTTCGCCCAGGGAATTGGTGGCTCTAACGGTGCCCAGGATGATACACCTGACACAAAAGCCGATACTCCTCATGGTGATCTCTCTTCAAATCCCAACTGGGGTGAGAACCTCTATGAAGCCGGCAGCAATCCTCCATCAATGCCTAAAAGCAAACTGGTCTATTCACCACACTGCTATGGCCCTTCGGTATGTACGCAGCCGATGTTTGCCGATCTTGAGGCCCAGCCGGAGTGTGCAGGTCTTGTTGAAGATGCTTTCGGTGATGCCAAATGTCAAATCGTAATCCAGCCGGAAATACTCGAAAAGGGATGGCATGAGCACTTCGGTTACCTCAGATCCATGGGATATGCTCTCTGCATCGGAGAATTCGGTGGAAACATGGACTGGCCCGCAAAATCTGAATCCCGCCATGTAAATCGTTACAGCTATCTTACAAACAGAAACAGTGACGAACAGTGGCAGAACGCTTTTGTAGACTATCTGATTAAGATGGGCATTGTCAATACTTTTTACTGGTCAATTAACCCTGAGTCCGCAGATACCTACGGTATTTTTAAAACTTCCTATCATCCCCAATCCAACACAGAAGGCTGGGGGACATGGACAGGTATTGACACTAAAAAGATGGACCTGCTGAATAGACTCTGGGATGCACCCGATGTTGACCCTCAGCTCCCGATAGTTATTCCTGCTAATCAGAATATGAGCAGTGGTTTCAATTGCCAAATCTCAAACAACGGAATGATAACTTATACACTGCAAAAAGCAGGATCTGTTTCTTTCAAGATTTACAATGTCAATGGACGTTTGCATTCAGAGTTTTCCACCCGGCATCAGAGCTCAGGTTTATACTCAATGGATTTACGTCAACTGACAAATGCAGCAGGATCGTATCTTCTTGTTGTTAAAGCAGCGGGATTATCTCACAGCCAGATGGTATCTATCGTTAAATAGGTTTCATCTGTTGCAGCTTACAATAGCTGCAAGCTACAGTCTGCTATTCAAACCAGCCGGATAAATCCGGCTGGTTCTTTTTTTATGTGCTGCCAGTTGAAGACTGGATTCTCGATTTCTCGGGAATGACGTGGAGGTGAGAGTGGTGCTTGTAAATAGACGATGTTTCTTTGGGGGATTTATCAGACAAGAGGTTTTTGGGGGCAGAAATTCAGAGTGTGGAAATTTTAGAGAACAGGTGATTTCTGAAGCTCTCCCCTACCCAGCAGTCTCAACAACCCATCCAGAATAGTCAAAGGATGCGGCGGGCAGCCGGGAATAAAAAGATCCACCGGAATAACATCCCCGGCACCATCACAGCACTCTCTATGTCCAGCGAAGATTCCACCGGAGATAGCACAGGTACCAACAGCAATCACGATTTTTGGTTCCGGAACAGCCTGGTATGTTTTCTGTAAAGCAAGCTTCATGTTTTGTGTAACCGGGCCGGTTACCAGGATCCCGTCGGCATGACGCGGTGAGGCCACAAACTGTATTCCAAATCGCCCCAGATCCCATCCCACCGTATTCAACACATTCACATCCGCCTCGCAGGAGTTACATCCTCCTGCACTTACCTGACGCAGTTTCAGCGATCGTCCGAAAAGCCTCCTTATGCTCTCCTGTAGAACTTCTGCCAGGATAAATTCCTTCTGATCTGAGGATACAGCCAGATCCTGGCGTTTACTGAAAGATAACCTGTAATCGTTAGTAAATGAGATGGCCTGTTGAGGACAGGAATCTGCACAGTCGGTGCAGAAAAGGCATTTTCCAAGGTCTATTGTGACATTCTCATTTACTTCGATGGCATCGGTGGGGCAAGTCTGAACACAGTCTTTACAGAGATTACACTTCGAACTCTCTATACAAGGTCTTCCCCTGAATCGCTCCGGCATCTCAGGCGGTGGAGCATCGGGATATTTGATTGTCCTGTGTTTCTGCTGCAGTCTTGCCAATATCTCTTTTAACATCGGTCAAATTCCTTTACTGCATTTCCCCTGTTTTCAGTTTTACAGATCGTGTCCGCAATATGATAAGTTGAAACTCTTGTTGCACAAGGGAAAATCTGAAATCTGCTGGTTACGTAAAGCGATGGCCAGCCCGGTCCAGTTATGAAATGACGGATCCACGATTTTATAACGCAGGAAATTCCCGTTCTCATCTGTAATAACTGTATGACAGACCTCACCCCGCCATCCCTCACTCAACGAAACAGATATCCGGTTGGGTTTCAATCTGCCGCAGTTTACATGGATCTTCCCTTCGGGAAGTTTTCTGAGCTGCTCTCTTACAAACTGCAGGGAATTTTTAATCTCCAGCCATCTTATATGCGCCCTCGCGAAGACATCGCCTGATTTACATGATGCAACCGGGATATTTGAGGAACAGTAGATACCTGCAGGATGATCCTTCCTGACATCACGCATAAGCCCGCTTGCCCTTGCTGCCGGCCCAACGAGTCCAAGGTCGATCGCGTTCTGTGCTGAAAGTGTGCCTGTATTCTCAAACCTGGCCATCGCCGATGGAGTATCCCATAGCAGATCCACTGCAACAGTAACATCTTTCTCCGCCGCGTCGAGTCTGCGAAGGAGATCATCGATATAGGCCTGATTAAGGTCGAAATGGACTCCACCTGCTTTTAACAATCCGCGTCCGAACCGATTCCCGCACAGTACAGCAGTCATATTGAGAAATTCACCACGTATTCTGCCGCAGAAACTGGCAGTCGGTAGAAAACCGACATCACCGGACAATGCACCCAGATCACCCACATGATTAGCCAGTCTTTCAAGTTCCAGGGCAATACCGCGAAGTGCCTGAGCCCGGGCGCTCAACTTGGATCCGCTCAGAGACTCGACTATTTGACAAAAGCAGGTGCCGTGTGCGATTGTGGAGTCGCCGGCTATATTTTCAGCATAATGGATGCTTTTCTTTTTGAATTGACTCTGCAATGCTCTTTCAATGCCCCGATGCTGATATCCCAGTGCAATCTCCAGATGAAAAACGGTTTCACCGTGACACTGGAAACGGAAATGCCCGGGTTCTATTATCCCGGCATGCACAGGCCCCACAGCAACCTCATGCACCTGTTCACTCTGAATTTTATAAAAATCCCCAACTGCAGGAAGGATCTGCTGTGTTTCGTTTGTCATGCCTTGATTATAACGTACTGGTTTAAGCCACTGATGATTGACCGGTTTTAATCCGTACTGCTCGAAGATCTCCCTTTCAAAGAGATGTACCTGCGGGCACTGAGAAGTCAACGAGAGAAACTCGTTTTTCCCGATTTCTGTACTGCTTATTCTAAGAGAGTTCTCTTTATCATCAGCCAGCACAGCATAGAACTTGGGCTTTGTACCGGTCGCAGCGGCTCCGAAAAATGAGGAGACACGCAGCCCATCGGAAACACCTGAGAGGATCAGTTTATTGAACTCTTCAGTAGAAAGTACAGGAATCTCATCCAGAGCAAGCTCAGATCCATTGGATGTTTCTGCATACAGTGATCCGGTAATCTTTTCTGATACAGTAACAGTCATGGCTGACCTCCCAGATAACCGACCGCATCATTAAGCAGCTCTGACAATGGTGAAGGAATATATACTCCGAAAAGAAACACAAGAATCAGCAATCCAATAATCGGTAAATATGAAGCAAAGGTGTCACGGTAAATCATTTTCTCTTTGTTTGGAACAGGTGAACTTCCCTGCAGTGCTTTGAGAATCGGTGCTCCCATTCCTATGAAAACCAGTAATAGGAAAATCAGAAACAAACCTGCGGTTGTATATTTCCCGGCCTCGAACGCACCATTGAGAATAGAAAACATACTGACAAAAGGTACAAACGGAGGAGAGCCGGTAATTGCCAGAAAACTGATAAGAAACAGGGATCCGGAGACCGGCATCAGGCGCAGGGCTCCGCGTACCTGATCAATATTTTTACTCCCGAAAGCGCGGTGAATATTTCCAACCGACAGGAAAAGAACTCCTTTTGTCAATCCATTGGCAATGACATGCAACAGGGTTCCAAAGAGAGCCGGAGTGCCGATTCCTAATCCAATTGTCAAAATACCCATGTGTTCTATACTCGAATACGCCAGCATCCGTTTCAGGTCACGCTGATTGATCATAAAGAATGCGGCAGTTGCCATCGAGACAAGCCCCATAAACAGCAGGACTTTTGACATGTAGGCAAATTCACCCGCAACGCGACAGATATGATAGATGCGCAGAAATGCCAGAAAGGCGCAACTGGTAAGCCCTCCGGCCAGAATTGCCCCGATAATTCCGGGGGACTCACCGTAGGAGTCGGGTTTCCAGGTGTGCATCGGCGCTAAGCCCATCTTAGTACCGTAACCGATAAAAAGCAGAACAAAAGAGAGGTGCAGCCATGTTTTGGAAAGATGCGGGGCATTTTTCAAGAGTGTAACATAAAACAGTGTAGTTTCCTGTCCCCCGTGCATTGAGGAATAAGCAAGAAAAAATGTTCCAAGCAATGCCAGGGCTATACCTACTGAACTGATAAGCAGGTATTTCCACATCGCTTCAATACACAACCGGTTGCGATTAAAGTAAATCAAGGGTGCGGTAACAAGCGTGGTCGCTTCAATAGCCACCCACATGAGAGCCAGATGCTGTGAGCAGGTTACCAGGCTGACAGTACCCGCGAATGCTATCATGCAGGCACTGAACACTCGATTATCTCTCTCTTTTCTATATTGTAAATATGGAACAGCATACAGAGAGCAGAAGAAAAAGAGAGTGTTTACCAGAAGAAGCACTATTTTCCCTAGTGAATCCAATACCAGCCATGAATTAGTGGCACTCAGTCCAGGTTTAAAGAGAATTAATATTGTAAAGAAGAGCTGAGGGATGGCTGTCAGAGGAAGAAACAGAGGCCTCCAGCGGTTTGACGGAAAAATGGCAGCAGCACCTGCCATCACGAGAGGAAAAAAGATAAGCAAAAAGGCCATAACCTGCTATTCCTTCAGTGAACTCAACATTCGTGTATCCATGGTGGAAAAAGACTTGCTTATTTTACTTATAATAATGCAGCTTACAAAAATAGCCACGAACACATCGAGAAGAACACCCATCTCAACCACCATGGGCATGGCACCCATCAACAGAATCCCAAAGATATAGATGCCATTTTCCAGGATCAGATAACCTATTACCTGTGTCAAGGC
The DNA here is from genome assembly GCA_012523595.1 of Fibrobacter sp. Taxonomy (NCBI): domain Bacteria; kingdom Pseudomonadati; phylum Fibrobacterota; class Fibrobacteria; order Fibrobacterales; family Fibrobacteraceae; genus Fibrobacter; species Fibrobacter sp. The sequence continues at coordinate 3,490 of JAAYIG010000065.1, read as the reverse complement.
TTTGAACCTGGTGGTCAGAAGGATGAAACCTGTAAGCATAGTGGAAATCGCAGCCGGGACTATCAGTTTACCAGTGTGTTCAGCGATAAGCGGTATCTGATTGGAAAAAAGAAGCGCGAATGTTGTGGCAATCGCTCCCAGGATAAGGGACGGCATCAGGCCGATCAGCGGCTCCACTTCCCGTTTGATCCGGACATTGTGCAAAGTACGGTTCATCATGTGCGGGATGAGAACACCTTTAAGCACTATCGCGATTAACGATGCAAGCAGCAGAGAGATACTAAGATGTGAGTGAACCAGCAATGGAAGGAAACCCAGCAGTACTCCCTGAATGGCAGCCGTATGAATTATTGACTGGATACGACTTGACCCAAGAGCGAATAGATTGAGAGCCAGGATAAGTACCAGAAGGGAGTTTATTAAGTTGGTCATGGTAATCACCTGAATAAAAGGACAAACCCGAAAGCACAAAAAAGAATCGCACTGATCAGCAAATATGGCACATGTTTCATCTGCAATCTTGCCATAACCGATTCTACAACACCAATTGAAACAGCCAATACCAGCATCTCCAGAATATAGAGCAGCCAATTTACCCATGATATACTGATACGGAACGGAAAGATTACATGTAAAAGAACTGTGCCAAGTATAAACAACTTGAGCGCGGAAGCATAACTTATGATACCGAAGAGAGGACCGCTGTGGTCAAGCACCATTGCTTCATGAATCATAGTGAGTTCAAGATGAGTATTGGGGTCATCGACAGGTATCCGGCAGCTTTCAGCCAGCATGACAATATAAAGTCCGATTGCCAGAAGAACCAGCGGTGCCGCAATGTCAATAGAAAGTTCTTCAAGCGGACTGTGAAGCATGGAGGACAGAGAAAAAGAACCGGACATCTTTACCAGTGCCGCGAATGCGAAAAAAAGAGCAGGTTCGGAGAATGCGGCAAATGTGACCTCTCTGGATGATCCCATGCCCTCAAATGATGAACCTGTATCCAGAGCTGATGCAGTTGTAAAAAACCGGGACAATCCGAAAAGGTAAGCGAAAAGTATCAGATCACCTGTAAAAGAAAAAGGTGCATCGAAACTCCCCATCGGAACCAGAAGGCCTGCAATAAACACGGTCATCAGTGTTATAACAGGACCGAATCGGAAGATCCAGGTTGTTGTATCACTTATAACCATTCCTTTACGCATCAGTTTTATTATGTCATAGTATGGCTGCAGTAAAGGCATCCCTGTCCGGCCCGCAAACCAGGCCTTTGTCTTATTGATAATGCCGAAGAGAAGCGGCGGCATAAGAATCAATAACAGCAGATGAATTACAATCAATTGACAGCTCCGGTATTTATTCTTATCAGTTTCTAAACCACTGGTAAATAAGTTCTTTAAATGGCATCTGAATACATATCATCAGAAACAGGGTAATAAGTATGTACAGTATGTAATGCTGTATCAATCCATGCTGAAACCTATGGAAAAACCTGCATAAACGTATGAATGTATTACTTGCCGGAACAAGCACTCTGCTTAAAACTATTTCGTCAATATGACTTTTCATTTTCTGAGATTTAGGGAAATACTCTTTCAAATGAGGATTATGCTCGCGGGGACGAAGTACCCAACTGAAAAGGGATACTATAGATTGAGCAAATGACGAAGCAGTGTACTGCATCCGGCTATCCGGTTTTGCATATCCGCAATCCCAGGTTACTGCATATCTGGCTCTCTTTTTGTCAATAGCGACCAGACCGGTTATCAGTACACCAACAATCAGAGCTATTGAAATCAAACTGATCTGTAGTAAAGGCGCGGCAGTGTTCAGACTTATTCCACTCAACTGCATGGATGGATTCCAGATCGTAACAGCCTTGGAGAGAGCAGGTGTGAAAAGCATCGGTGCGATTCCGATTGCGACACAAATCCCCGCAAGGATCATCATCGGTACTGTCATAAACAGAGGAGATTCCTGATGATTTGAATGGTTGTGGCGGGGTAAACCCAGAAATACGGCTCCATAAACTTTCACAAAACAGGAAACAGCCAAGGCTCCTATAGCCGCCAGTGCCGGGATGCCAAGTGCAACTGTCAAAAGATGAGAGCCGTCGGCGACTATCCTTAAGAATCCCAGGTAAACAAAAATTTCACTTATGAAACCATTGAGAGGCGGCAAGCCGCAGATTGCAACCGCACCGATCAGAAACATGGCCGCTGTCAGAGGCATCGACTTTGCGAGTCCTCCAAGCTGATCTATCTGGCGGGTTTGTGTGTTGTGAACTACAGAACCCGCACACAGAAAGAGAAGGGACTTGAAAAGGCTGTGGTTCCAGACGTGCAGAAGGCAACCAGACATCCCTAACAGGACCAGTACCGGTCTATCAAAGGATTTACCCAGCAGGGCAATTCCCAGTCCCATCAGAATGATACCGATATTCTCTATACTATGGTAAGCAAGGAGTCTCTTTATATCATGCTGACCGATGGCAAAGAGAACACCTGCAAGTCCGCTTATCAGGCCAAGGATAATTATTATGGTTCCCCAGACATGAGGAATCTCCGGAAACAAAGAGAACCATCTTACAAGGCCATAGATTCCCATCTTGAGTACAACACCGGAAAGTATTGCTGACACATGGCTGGGAGCAGTTGCATGTGCGGCTGGTAACCAGAAATGAAAAGGCATGATACCGGCTTTCAATCCGAAACCATTGATAGCTAGAAGGAAGAAAACGTTCATCAGCGGAAAACTGACAGAATTTTCAGTAATGGGCTGCAATGCGAAAGAACCGCTTTTCCAGCGCCACAGAGAGAAGAGTGCCAGAAGTGAGAGCGTTCCCAGATGGGTAGAGATCAGATAAATCCATCCGGCCTTTCTGTTTTCCAGATGATTATCCTCGGTAGTAACCAGAAAGAATGCTGAGAGTGCCATCAGTTCCCATCCCAGCAGAAAAGCAAGAGCATCCTTGCTGACAAGCAGCAATGCCATCCCCCCTACCATCCATCCCCAGAACAGAAACAGTTTTTTTGAATTCGAAGGATGTTTGTCCTGGGGCCAGTATCCCAGTCCATAAAGGGAACCGAGTCCTCCGATAAGAAATACAGGTATCAGGAAAAAAGCACTCAGTTCGTCAACACCGATTATGCAGTTTCCTACCGCAGGCCAGGGGAATGTGAATGTTGGATTATTATTTAGGAATAAGGCCAGTCCGCTGCCAAATAGTCCGGTAACCGCACTGACACTCATCAGTGCAAAAGCTATCTTCTGTCCCCATTTGGAAGAATATGGAAGAAGACCCGGGAATCCACTTATAACCGCCAGAACCATCGCGGTGCAGATCAATAATAGAGACATAGCTTTTATTATTCCGGCAATTGAATATTTCTCATTCTATGCTGCGTAATTGACAAGTTTATGTTGAAAGAAATTCTTAACTTTATTCTTTTTCTTCTGCAAGCCTTTCATGTATTTACGGAGGCTTGTC
>JAAYIG010000064.1 GCA_012523595.1 Fibrobacter sp. | reverse complement strand
ATGCGTGACAGGGATGAATACAGGCATTTAAGAAACAAGGTAATATTCGGTACAGACTGGTATCTTACTCACCTGACCCGCAGCGATGATGGCGCAGAATACGGTAACTACTGCAGAGACTTTAAGAAGCTTATCGATCAGGTTGACTCAACGTTCTGGATTAGATTCACGCTGGTCAATCCGTGGGAGTGCTACTCGATGAGTAAAGATAAATTGAGAACGATGAAAAACTCTCTAATCAAAGCTGATGCAAATGAATCAACCGTTCTTAAACGATATAATCAACTTCTTAAACTGGACGATGAAGTATCTCGAATCAAGGAACAACTGGCAAAATGGGACTCTTAAAGATATCAAAAAAGAAATTAGGGTAGACATATGTTCGATTTATCAAACATACCTCCGCATGTATTGATTTATTCCTTTATAATTGTCTTTCTGAAATACAAATGGCCATGGGTCGTCGGTGCTGTATTTGGTCTGGTATTATGGCGATTAAGATTGCCTGGCAGAAAAAAACTACAGATCGCCGCAGTAGCCATGGGCTTGTTTGTAGTTGGAAAGACTGTTTTCCACTTTTTCCCAGGTTATATACCTGGATGTACTGAAAATTCAAACAAAGGAGTTTATAAAATGCCGGACTACAATGTCTTCAATCAAAAGGGGGGTAAGTTCTTTTTCCCTTATGCTGTTCCACTCGATGAGCCAATAAGAAAAATTTTTCCTGTTCCGGTGAAAGATGCTGTTGGAACTTTAGGGTTTAAAAATTCGATAACTGTCCTGAAATTCCGGGGTGATACTGCTCCTGAATATGACATTGTCGCGAAAGATTTTTTAGGAGAAGTAGATGGAGATTTTGATTTTGGATTCTGTCCGGTGTTTGACGATGAAACAATCGTCTATACCCAGACGCGATGGGCTGTGGTTGCCAACATCAAAACAGGAAAAGTCGAGTCACCAATTCTTACCATGTCACTCGATGATATTATCGGTGGTATTGTATCGCTGGATGCATCTAAAAACCAGTTTGTTGTCCTTCGCAGATCTCCAAATATGCCAGCCGGCTTTGATAAAATTCTTCATGTCATGATGCTTGAAGACAAAAAATTTATCAACCTTGGTGAATTGGTGGCTGGCATTGACGCTACAGTGTATAGCACACCCTGGATAGTCCACGACCGAAAGATAATCACCTACGACAGTGCAGCAAACAAACTTATCTGCCATAATGCCGACCTGAAGATTTCCACTCACCCATTTGTAGAAATTTTCAACCGGAATAATGGTAAGTTCCGCAAGCTCAAGGAAATGATTATTCATCCTACCTTGCCGTTCGGGTTGGTGGTGGAGATTGGAAAAGATATCGATTGGAAAGAAGTCGAAAAATTACCACCCAGTAGTGCCCAAGATGATTTGGTCTCAAAACTAGCAAAAATACGGGAAATCCACGCCCTCTATCTTCTGCGCTGGGACACTCCTGATACAAACAAGCAATACATCCCGCTTCATACAGATACACTATCCCTTATTGCGCCATTTGCAGCAAAACGGTATGGTCGTTTTTCTTTTTCACCCGATGGCGAATGGCTTGTATTTGGCCATGAAGACATGGGAGAGGATCAGTACGGTAACCTTGGTCCTGGCGGGAAGTACCAGCCATTCTTTGTTGCTCTCCCTGTGGATGAGAAGAAACCCTTCTTTTTTGGAGAGCCGATTTTTATGGGCAGGACCCTGATAAAGGGAAACGATATCACTACAACTGCCTGGGCAACTGATCCGACCTCCTTTGTAGCCGCAGATGGACAATGTTTGTATAAATGGGATCTGGGCAAACTGTATGCGGCAAGAACGATTACTACACCTGACACGCTGTTTCCGCTGGAGTAGCAGGGTGATGGGAAAACGCTTATCCCAGATTTGCGAAAACTTGAAATCACTGTAAACGGCTATACATTCGATATCCAGATGAAAGGATAATAAGAATAATGACAACGATATATGCCAACGATGCTATACGGATTAAACAGAAGAAAATCATTTTCGCTCATGGAATAATGGATGGGCACGCGCACCATAACAGCGGGGCATGTTGTCCAATGCCACTTATTTATGCTCAACTTGAAGAAGGTACAATGCGAGCGTATCCGACAACGGGCCTGTGCTTTCGCTCCAGGGAATGGTGCGAAACCGCAGCCAGCCTGCGATTCAAGGAAGGTGTGCATATTCAGAAATTGTCAACACTGGAAATGGGCAATCGTCTTGCCAAAATGAACTTGGATACCTTCGCGAATATCAGTCATAGCATGGATTTTGCAGATGAGGTCGCAGATAATAAAGGCGACGCTCAAGTAGCAACTCCCATGATAATAGCAACCATGGATATGGAAAGAGCGCATATTGCAGGGTATGAAGGACAGACAATTTATCATGAGGAAGATGGTAAGCTGTTTTATTTTGAGCGAATGTCTGGTGACAAACCGGAGCGGGAAGGAGTAAAGAGGAATTTGTCGCATGAAATTCTCGTGAATAAGGTTGACAAGACTAAGGTGCTGAAATTGAAGAAGTGGGCTGTTCAGTTTGACGAAACGCAAAAAGTTGCGGTCGCAAATCCTTTGCATATGCTCCCGTTATTTTTTTATGACCCTCGTCGATTAAATCGCCGTGGTGGTACAAAATTCTCCAAAGACATGGTTTTTGGCGGTTGGGATGCAATATTTGATTACATCGCAACTGAATCAAAACCCGGCATCTGGGCCGGTGTTAAAATGTACCCGTCCCTCGGTCACAAGCCTCTTGATGAGCTCTGTGAATATCTGCCTGATTTCTACCATCGCTGTGAGAAAGAAAAAGTACCCATCCTGACCCACTGTTCGCCTGGCGGCATGACCACTCATGAAGCTGGACACTACATGGCTTTTGATATCGAAAATGGCGAACTGTGCAGCAAAAGGCAGATAGCCAGTCAAAAGCAGCGTGAAAAAATAACACTCCTGACAGGAAAGCCAGTGAGCAATGCACTTGGCTATCCCAGGGAGTGCTGCGAGACAACCGATAAGTTTCGCCGTTTCCCATTTGATTATTTCTTCAAGAATTACGTTCACCCCGAAGCATGGCGTCCGGTTCTTGAAAACTTTCCGGATTTACATCTTTGTCTGGCTCATTTTGGTGGTGATGAGTGGCGGCGGGGCCCGTTGAGTGAATGGACCGACAGTCCACCAAGTGAATGGAT
>JAAYIG010000063.1 GCA_012523595.1 Fibrobacter sp. | reverse complement strand
TTTTCTCAGGAGTAAACTCAACAGAGGCAATATCCTGATTGATAACTGTATAGATTCCAAGCTTTTTATTGTGCTCAGCGATATGTACCGGAAAATCATCTCCCATTTGAAGATACCAGAGAACATATCCGGGAGTTGCCCCGAACACTGCTATTTCGCTCCTCAGGTTTTCCTCATAATTCTGCCATAGTGTACTGGAGAAAAAACCGAAACGCTGCGCGTTGGTTGGCGGAAGCTCACTTTCCCGAACAGAGCAAAGCAGATATGTGGCTTTCCCGCTATTAGCACTGCTTTTCAGCAAGCCTTTATAGCATGAAGTCAAACAGGTTGAGATTAGAAATATGAGTAAAGCGATTAACACTCTTACTCTCATATAACCCCCCAGCCAAATTAGTCACTTGTGAGAGCAGAGTGGCCAAAAACATTTAACCAGCTCTTTTATAGAATTATACCCTTAATGCACGCTGGAAACAAGTCTAAGTAACCAGTAATGAATCCTCAAGTTTTACCACTTACAGACTTCATCAACAAAGTTTCATTCCCGCTATGTTAGTTTCTTTTCTGCACTGGTCCAGAATCCCGAAATCACCTCTGTAATCCCAGTTGGCATAGGATATGCCCTGTTCCTTTAAAATAGAAATAAAATCTCTGTACCAGGCATGTCTCTCTTTTTCCGGCACTTTTTTATAGCAGCCAAATTCACCACAGTAAAGATGAAGGTTTTTATCTTTAGCAACCGAAAGCGGTTTTGATAATTTTTCCAGCATGACACCCCGGTCGCAATATTCGTTCATCTCCTTGAGCATCTCTTTTAGCGGACTCGGAATTTTTTCAATTTCCTCTTCAGGTATAGTTTTTCCGGGATATCTGACCGGTCCCTGGTAGACGCCTCCCTCCCACCATGGCGCTGTATAATGAGTCAGCAACATAGGGTGATAAAAATGAAATGTCAGGATGATATTTTTATCATCCGGGACTCTTAGTGCATCGAAAGTGTCCACTGAGCAGCAATTATTTGATCCCAAAAGAATAGTCCTCTCCGGCTGGACCTCTCTTAATGCCTTGAAAACATAATTGCAGACTCTGTTCCAATCCTCATTATCCGGAGCAACAGGTTCATTAAGAATCTCATAGGCAAGAATCTTCTCTGACCAGAACCCGGTCTCCCTTGAAATACTTCTCCAAAGGCCGGTAAACCTTTCCATTTCATCCGGATCTGTAAAAAGAGTGGACACGCTCCTGTCATTGAAATAGTGGGTACGCAGGATATGAAGATCGACAATCGCTTTAAGCTCCTCCCTTTCGCACCAGTAAATTGAGCTGTTCAGAAGGTCGAATGATTCATTGTCAACACTTCCGTCTTCCTTCCACATCTGCACTTCATCAATTGGAATACGGATATGGTTGAAACCCATATCAGCTATTCTGGATACATCCTCACGGATAAACCAGTCTATACGCTGCTTTCCTCTTTTTTCACTCTGACTGAGCCAGTGCGAGATATTTGTCCCGCATCCGGGATTAAAGGCCATATTTACTCCTGTGTTGAGAGGCTTTTAACGGAGGGAAATCATTGTAACAGAGGATCGTTCTTGAGCAAGTAACAAGATCAACAATTCGCTGCCGGGCTTCATTTCCACTCCCCGCTAATTCTGCCCTCAGATCTCTATCTCACCTGAAGAACAACCCTGAACCCTATAGTAGCATTGCCGTTTGCAGGCGGCATTTTACTACGTGTACCTGATTGAGCAAAATAATCGCTGTGCATCCAGCTTCCTCCCCTGATCACACGCTCCAGACCCGAATCCGGGCCTGCAGGATCAGCAGAGGGACTTACAGAATAGTATGCAGCATCAAACCAATCATTACACCATTCCCATACGTTTCCTGCCATATCATAAAGTCTGAATGAATTTGGCTTTTTCTGGGCAACCGGATGAGCCGTATTTGAACTGTTTGATTTGATCCAGGCATAGTCTGCAGCGATAAGCGGGTTGTTCCCCCAGTAAAAAAGGGAAGTTTTTCCGGATCTGCATGCATACTCCCATTCCGCTTCTGTAGGAAGCCTGTATCCTCCGGCATCCATATTAATTGACAGGCCTTCCATTACGCAGTTTTCGCCAACAGTTCCGCTAATACTCGTATAAATGTAAACAGTATCCAAAGCATCTCTCTTGCTGCGAGCATTACAGTAATAAGCAGCATCAAACCAGGAGATTCCGGTTATTGGGATACTGCCATTTTCTGATGGTGATGTGCCAACCAGGGCAGCAAAATTCTCTGATGTAACTTCGGTGGAATCGATCCAGAAATGATAGCTGAATGAAACAGAATGAACAGGTTTTTCGTGATCCGCGAATTCATCCTGTCCCATGTTGAAACTCGCACCCTTGGATCTGACAAACTTCATTCCTGATGGTCCGCCCGGGAAATCAGGTGTGACAAAACTGCCGCTGACTTCAATACTGTCTCCGAAAAGATCCTTTACACGCAGTTTCCAGTCACAGGATGTTGATGGAGGCAATCCGCTGGCGACAAACTCCGTTTCTCTTCCGCTGTAAAGCTCGGAAAGTGTCCCTGTACCTGTACCGATAAAAAGAGTGTAATGAAGAGTATCTGTATCGCCATCCGGATCAGTACCGTAAAAACTCAGAGGCAGAGATCCCAGGCACTCATTGTAATCAAATGCCTGAAATGCACCAGTAGGATTAATTACCGCGGTATCCGGACCACGGTTAAAAAAGATGGTGAAACTGTCTGTAACCACATTGTAATCATCATCCATAACGGCCCAGAAAACTTTCAGAGGCCCACCTTCGGGATTGGAAATATCAAACCGGGGAGAATCGGAACTGTCACTCCATCCTGAAGAATTGCCGGTTTTGATGTAATATTTTATCAGATTACCCACAGTATCAGATGCCTGAAAACTTACAGACACAATCTCCCGCTGCCCTGCAGTCATATCTGATACAGGTGTAAGTACAGGAGCATAACTGTGAACCATAATCTTAAAGCTGTCAATTGAGGAAGCCAGGCCATCATTGTCAATTGCCCTGAACAGGACTGTTTTGGCTCCGGTTTCAGAGGCCACCCATGTTTTATAAGAAGAGTTTGAAACCGTATCCCAGGTTGAACCATTGTCAAATGACCAGCAATAAGCAGCTATTGTCCCGTTTTCATCAGAACCCTCTGCAACCAGTATAACTGTGTCATTTATTACAAGTACCGTATCGGTTTTTGAGAACACCTTTGGCGGATGATAATTTGTCCCGTGGGGATCAAAAGGGTTATTCCAGGCCTTTTCAGGAGGTATCTTCGCACAGAAAACTACTATCAGAACAAAGACAACCAACAACCGCTTGTCAGATACACTTTTAAGAAACATATAGCCTGCGTGCATTTAAAATACTCTCTCCTCAGTTTTCCTCTAGAAGACAAAAGACAAACCAAACCCCACTAAACATCCACCTGCAACACCCATCAGAGTATTTCTGAATCCTATTGCTTTTCTGGCATTAGATCGGTTCGCTTCATAGGCATTTCTGTGAATTGTACATTCTTCTGAAATTGCAGCGGCGTCATAAGCCTGTGCTTCAATGGTAGCCGCTGAAGATTGTGATCTTGCATACATTTCATAGTAAAGTCCCGCACCGGCAAAGGTTGCTGTAAGAAAACCGAATATCGCTTTCTGAACCATCTGACGGGAGCGTTTCTGCTTGAGTGCGATCTGAGCCACTGAGTCTTTCCAGGCCTGTGAACGTGAGAGCTGGAGATCAAGATCCTGTGATTGACCGGGTGAAATTGAGAAGCCATGCTTTAATGGAGCGTAATCCTTTAATGAAAGTTCAACAGTCCTGTTTCCGGGCCTGAAGTATTTGTTGACAAAAGGAGTAACCCCGTAATTTTCCCCGTCAATTGCAAGCTTTGCTCCTGAAGGTTTGCTGTCTATCTTAATCTGTGCACACCCCATCCTGCATTCCATTATTATTCTGCTGTCTTCACCCGCGACAAAATGCATAGTTGTAGAGAAAACAAGCTCATCTGCTTCTTTTATCTCAATTTTTACGTCTCCAGCAGGAACCTGATACCAGCCCCCTATGTCATGGGTAATTACGTTGCCGTCAGCAGTGACAACCGCACTATCGGAAAGTCCGATGAGGATAACCCTGGTGGTAGCTGTGGTAGAACCGGCCTGTGCTGATGAGGAAAGGAATGAAAAGATGACAAGTAACAAGATTGAAAGGAGAAAAAAACGGCTTAAATGCATTCTGTGTCAGCTCCACTAATTTGATATTATTGTTTCTCGGTTTTCTGCCCGGATGAGATGTACAAACCAGGCGAAAGCCTTATTCTCCCGGAGTAAACGGCAGATCGGGCATTTTTTGATAATGATCGTCCCATGAGGTCGAGGATTTTCCCTGAATAACCTGAACGAATACCTTTATCGGTGAATGTCATCACTTTCATGTTTGCGGTTCCGGGAGCCTTCACAGTTCTGGAAAGCGGTCTTGCTTTTGAATAGATTTTACGCATGATAACGATCTCGTCGAGAAAAACACCCTTGTCATCAAGGCCGCAATTAAATCTCAGGTGTGCATTGGTATAGCTCTGGTCTCCAATCGTGAATTCTATCCTGTACTTAGCAGGAAGCGAATTGAGCTCGATTTCACTTGATGAATTATCGAGTAGATTTTCATTGGATTCACCATCAGGATTCAGGCTCACGCTTATTTTGCGTTCGCTCTCGGAGTATGCGGTAAAGGAAAGCTCATAAACAGTTTCTTCAAGAAGAACAATACCTCCCTGAGTTAACCTGATGTCTCCTGCCTCACTTCCCGCTGTTTCAATAACGGTTTTATAGTATCCATCTTCCGTAACTTCACCAGATGCGTTCAGCCCTTCTTTCACTTCAAGGCTCCAGCCAGAATCGCTGATAGAAAAGGATCCATTAAAAACCAGTTGTGTGCTTGCTGCTATTTCAAATGGCATTTCTGTCTGAGCTGTAAGAGTTTCATCCGACGTACTTTTAAGGCGGAGGATACACCATGGTGAATAGGTCTTTTCGGGTATCCAGGTATAAGAGCCAGTATTTGGTACCGAATCTGCGATCAGTTTCCAGCTCAGACCATTGTCAACCGAAAGTTCGATTGTCAGAGGATCATTATCCCCAAGGCATACCCAGGAGACAGTTTCCGGATTTCCCACATAGACCAGTGCTCCGGGTGATGGCGATGTAATGCTTAAAAGCGGTCCGGGCAGTTCTATTAACTGCACATTGCTTATTATGATATTTCCCATATACTTCCCAAGGTTAAATTCAACCCGGGCAGAAGAATCCCCGGTTGTCCTCATGGAGAATACATATTCGAAAGACTGTTTTACGGTATTCAAAGTGACTGTATCCCGGCCAGACCAGGCATAATAATCTCCCCCATCCCTGCCAACTGCTGCTTCGATAGTTCGCTCCATGTCTGCTGCAGCTTCGAATGAGAAGCGGTAAACTTTACCGCTGTCGAGACGAACTTCTTTCTGGGTAAGCTGAATTGACCAGGTTTCAGCTCCGGGGTCGGTGATCTGAACAGTTAACTCTCCGTTGGAAACAAAGCTTGTGCAGGAACCACTCCAGGGATCAAGATTCCATTGGGTAAAATCGCTGAAATCTCCAGACCTGATAATATCAGTCTGGCTGAATGCAGGAAAGAAGGAAAGAAGCAGTATTAAAATAGGAAACTTGAATTTCTGCATCATAATCTACCTGAAATTGTGAAAAGAAACCAGAAAATAGCTGTCCCGTCTGTGGCACCCATTTTTTCCCCAAAATGAATATAATAATGTAGTTTGTGCAAATCTGATTAAAAAGGTTTAATTCCCAGTGCAGAAAAACCTTCGCTCACCGTGTAAAAAGAACCGGCGATACACACCAGTTCCTCTTTACCACAAAGTGCTGCTTTTACAGCACTTGCAACGTCCGGTATAACAAAACACTTTAACTGCTTTTCTGGTGGAACCCGGGAAAGCAGGTTTTGGGCAGATTCCGCCCTTTCTGTCCCGGGTTGAGTAAAAATGATGGTTTCTGCAACTTTGAGGTAGTTGGCTATTATACCTGCAGTATCCTTGTCTTTCATTATTCCAGTTACAATACAGGCTTTTTTATTGGGGAAATTTGCCTGCAGCGCAGTGATAAACGCCTCTGCAGCTTCGGGATTGTGACCAACATCGAAAATTACATTTTTCCCGGAAATCTCTATCTTCTGGAATCTTCCCGGGAGATTTGCTTTTAAAAGTCCTTCTTTGATGATTGTATCATCGCTAATTCCGGCTTTCCTGACAGCATTTATTGCCAGCAGGCTGTTCAATAACTGAAAAGAGCCGCGCAGCTGAATATCGTAAATCTGCCCGTTATAGGAAAAACGGGTTCCTGCTGGTGTCTGTTGAGAATCCAAACCATCTGAGGAAACAACTGTCAGATCTGCCCCTGCCTCGCTGCAAACTTTCCTTGCCAGCCTCATAACATCTTCATCTGGGTTTGCAGCCAGAATCAAAGGTGTGTTCTTTTTCACTATCCCAAGTTTTTCCCGGAACACAGATAACAGATTGTCTCCCAGAAATTCCATGTGGTCCATGGATACACTTGAAATGACCGACACAACGGGTGAAATGATGTTTGTAGCATCGAGACGTCCCCCCATCCCTGTCTCAAATACAGCCCATTCCACACCGGTTGCTTTAAAAAGATCAAAAGCAATCAGTGTTGAGGCCTCAAAGAAAGTAAGCTTAAGCTTATCTATAATCCCGGACAGTTTTTCGTAGGCACCAAGCCAGAGGTCCTCCGAGATGATTTTCCCGTCTATCTGGAAACGCTCTTCAAAATTCAGAATATGGGGAGAAGTAAAAAGCCCGGTTTTAAATCCTGATGTACGCAGGATAGATTCTATGTAGGCGCAGGTTGATCCTTTACCGTTTGTGCCTGCTACATGGATGCACTTATAAGCACTGTGGGGGACGCCAATTCGATTTGAAGCCTCAATAATGCGTTTGAGATCAAACTTGATTCCCCTGGCAGTGAGGGAAAAGAGGTGCTTCCGGACATCAGCGGCCTTAATTGACATAACTGTAAAAAATAGAATCTGCGCACCGGCAAAACCTTATCATCCAATTGTGTGTCACAATTTCCATGAGTAATACCTTCAACTGCTCACCGCGGAGAGCGAAATTTTCCGGCATTTCAGAAAATTTGTTGAAATTGCGATACTGTCTCCAAACCGGAAAACTGTATGAAAACTTACTTGACTTAGAAACAGTAACTATTATACTTTTGTGAATGACATAAACAGAAGAAAATGCCTTCTGTAATGCTTCAACTCAATATTCTTCACATTAATACAGCAGGAGCCTGTATATGAACAGAAAAATAGTCATCTCAGTTTTCCTGTTTTTCCTCTTTATCGCTTTTGGACTGGTTTCTTTCCTCGTTATTTTAAACAAGGCGACATCCCTCTCTGGTCAAGAGTAAACTGAAACTTGGTGCTATCATTCTTTCCCTTTCCGGGGTAACTTCTGGCTGTTTTACTACAACCTGTTATGCAATTCCCCTGAAAACCAGTTTTCGATAGATCAAGTCTCAGGTCCCGGTGATACAATTATTGTCATCAATCCAGCTTCGGACACAATCTCCGGAAAAATAACATCCCTGCAACAGCTTAAATCTGCTTTCCAAACCGCAAATGATTTCTCGATGAACAGCAGTATGCAAATCTCAGCAAATGTTTGTGTCCCCTGCTGTATTATCGATCAAAAAGATTATCCTGGTATTGCGATTTCTCACTGCAGTTCCGATCCTATGAGAAAACCGATAACAATCGATGCATTCGGGGATGTGCGGATGTGCAATCATTCGCCTGTGATTACCGGGAATATCTTCAGAGAATCCATAAGATCCATATTCAATTCGGAATATGTAAAATCCTGGGATACAACCACTCCCCTGTATTGCCGGGATTGTGTAAAATGGGAAAAGTGCCGTGGTGGGTGCCGTGCTGCTTCTGAGCAGCTTGGAGGATCACTGTTGGCTGAAGATCCTATTGTCGGACTGATGAAGTTAGTGGATCAGGGGGCAGATCCTACTCCACTTTTATCATCACCATCGACTTTGTGAATTTTCTGGCTGTCAGGCGATAGATATAGGGACCGGCTTGAATCTTACGACCCATATCATTTTTACCATCCCAGATCACCTGATGATAATTTGCTGCCAGAGGTTTATCGGGAGTAATAAGCTTTCGCACAAGCCGTCCCTGGAGGTCATAGATGTTAAGTGATACTCTGCATTCTACCGGCAGCTCGAATCGAATGACCGTAAAAGCCCTGAATGGGTTGGGGAAATTTGTTCCCAGGCGGAAAACCCTGATCAGTGGTAAAGGCATGGCTTCTACAGGACCAAATTCTTCAGCAACATTTCTATAGTCAACCGAAACAAGCTTGTATTCATAAAGGACTTCACTCAAAACAGCCTTGTCTATCCACATATAATTACGGGAAGCATGTGAAACTCCCGACGGAGCACCGGGAATAATCTCATTATTTAAAAGAACCCATCCTGTATCCTTACTGCTGATGGCTTTACCTTTAAGCAAAGCCACAGCACCTTCATTGGCTTCTTTCTTTTTCGCAAGATTGCTCAGGCTGTCGTAGAATTCCGGCTTGATTCTCCTGTAGATGTAATACCCCAGATTTTCCAGTTCGCTTTCCGTTCTCCACCCTAATGTGTCACAGTTCTGGCCTCCTTTAGCCCAGAAACTTGACAGTGTAACTGCCAGAGTCCTGTCTGCAGAGATAAAAATTCCAACAGTACTGCAGAATACACTGTCTATCTGTATCACCAGTTCTCTTTTCGCCCTGTTAAGGTAAGCATTATACTGATAACCATCTAATAAAGGAATGGTATCGCCGGAAGAGTTATAGAGGAAGATGTATTGCGGTTTTGATGAGGCAAAATAATCAGTCAACCTGAAAACCGGATAGAACCTGCATGTATCATTATTTGCAGGAAGCTGGAAATTTACCGCATTGTTTTCAGCAGCAATAACATAGGCACCCTCTGTTTCATTAAAGCCATCCTTGTTGAGGTCTCCGTCTGTAGCAAGTTCTCCAGACAGCAGTGTTCCCTTTGAAACTATCAGAGCGTCTCCGTTTCCCAAACCTGTGTGCTGTACACCTATACATACAGAATCCCTGTATCCCGGACTCATCTCAGGGCGCTGGATATCCAGATACTGTACAGTCTGTATCGGGGCTGATATCCATTTGGTCA
The DNA here is from genome assembly GCA_012523595.1 of Fibrobacter sp. NCBI lineage: Bacteria > Pseudomonadati > Fibrobacterota > Fibrobacteria > Fibrobacterales > Fibrobacteraceae > Fibrobacter > Fibrobacter sp. The sequence continues at coordinate 22,834 of JAAYIG010000063.1, read as the reverse complement.
AGGGACTTGTGGTTTCATCGACATATTTAAAACCTGCCCTTTCTCCTGTGCTGCACTCGTCTATGGTGTCATTATCGAAAGGTTCAGCCTGATATCCGCTGTTGTTTTTCATGGAAAGCCATGCAGAAGCGAAATCAGGATAATTCTGAGAATTCATCAATACGGCCCTCTTGCCGGCTTCCGATTTGCTGACCGATGAGAATCCGGCATTGTCATCGAAAACATTGAGCAGATGCACCTGGGAAGGCCCGGCAGAGAAATTACTGATACTGTCCCATCTGAAGATCTGACCAGTCGGGTAAATGGTCCATCTGGTCTTGATATCAAAAGAATTTCCACCAAGAGATACAGTCCTGTTATCAATTCTAATTCTTATTCTGACAGAGGAGCTTTCCTCAACTGCCCAGTTAAACGCACCAGAGACATCTTTACTGCTTCTTGGTAACTGCCCGCCGATATTAAATGCCCATGTCACCCATGAATCATTGTCTCCATCAGCACCAGGAATGATGTTTATATTGGCGGCTGTATCCACCTGATCTCCGGGGTTGGAATATGAGCTTGACATAAACCACAACTCACCATCCTTGCTATTACCCTCAGTACTCATTTTCCAGTTAAGATACCACTGTCTGGAGCTGTCACTTCCGAAAGTATTCTCAGAGAAATTTTTTACCCAGAAGTGCTTGTAGTCTCCTGCATTGTCTATCCCCCAGTTCATCTTCTTTGTTGCCCCGGTCATGAGAGCTCCGCCCTCAAAATCATTGTCGATATATAATCTGGCCTCATCAGTTGTGATCATCTTGTTAAGGCCAATGATCAACTGATTATGCGGATTATCGAAGTGCGCAAAATAATCGGAATTCTCTATCAGAGGTGTTCCATTAAGCACAACACAACCTGCTTCGGGTTTGGATTCCGCCCAGTAGTTGTTAATAATGAACACGGGGAAGTTTCTCCTGATCGAACCACCGTCAATTTTAAGGCAGATGGTGCTGTTGTTATCAGCCCTGAGTTCATACATTCCCTCAGATGACCGGAATCCCTGCTGACAGATGGCTTTGAGAGTATTTTCCGAGATATAATCGTGGTAAAAGCGCACATCGTCAAGAGTCCCTGTCAACCCCTTCCCAATCACCAGTTCCTCATCGTTGGCGGACACACTGAAGCTGCCGGTGCTGATCATATCAATGCGACCGTCAACATAGAGCATCACCTTTGACTTGGAGTAACATGCGGCCACATGATGCCACATTCCATCACCAACATCACGCGTTCCGGTTATATTCGTTCCATTGCAGGTAAGCGTGACCCTGTCAGACCCGCTGCCGGTCAGTTTCCAACCGCTACCTCCTGTGTATTTTCCAGCTATCACAGAACCAGAAGTAAAGGTACCGTTATTGCACTTTATCCATGCCATGACAGTGAAGAAATCGGTTCCATCAAAATCAGAGTGGTCCGGATACACTGCACTGTTTACTCCATTAAAACTCAGTGCGCCACCCCATCTTCCATTAGTCCAGTTCTGACTTGTAGTATGGGCATGACGATTGTTCCCGGAGTTATCCCGTATGGTATCACCAGTACCTTCATCCATCTGCCAGTGCCCGCGTAACTGCTTCTCCCAGGCTTTCTCCATAAGAAGAGTTCCGGCAATCATCTCGAGACTGTCGGGGCTGCGGTAATCATCACAATGTCCTCCTACTCCGGCAGTATCATTCCAGGCATCATGCACGAAATCGAGCATGAATTCCCAGACCTGCTTCTGTCCTGTGGAGATAGAGAGATTGTTGTTTTCATAACCGTAGCTTCCGGCTGCACTGTAGAAGCCGGTGGCGCTGTCGGCTGCGCCGTGTGATGTGTTCCATAGATCCTTGATGGAAAGAAGGATATCATTCTGCTTAGCAGAATCGGATGATATCAGAACATAAGGAGAGAGGCTGGCATTGTCATTTCCTTTGTGATATGACATCGCAGCCACATTCCTGCGCTCAACAACACAACGGACTGTTTTTCCGGATACATCGCCCCCAGTATTCTCCAGGGAGGTTCTGATATAGATTTTCCCTGATCCATGAACAGTATAATCTGTTATGTAAGGTAGTCCTTTGAGAATTCCACTCTGGCGTATGGTGGCGAAAAAGCCTCCTTTTGTCAATACCGACCAGGTTCCCTTTCCATCGCTCTTGGAGTTATCACCGTCAAAGAAGAAGTAGTAGAGGTTTTGTCCATTACCAAGCTGATTCCCCTGCCCGCTCGATTCTCCGTGTGCTGCATCGGTCAAAGTTACGATTCCACCTCCGTATTGATTATCAAAGACAAGGGTCCAGTCATCTGTGTAGACCGAGCAGCGTTGTGCAGTCTCTACAACAGTTATCGGCTTAAGAGACAAACCCGGAACTACTGAAAGAATTACCGACTTTGCTCCTTCATTGACAGTTACAGAGTAGATGTAACCCTGATCAGGAACAGAGCCTATCTCCAGACCGTTATCAGCAACCAGGCTGTCTGTATACTTTATTAAAGTGTAAGTGCCAGGACCGAACCCGGCAGTTTCAGTAATGTTAAGTATACCATCGAGGGTAAGGTTACCGACGACTCTGATGCTGTCACGTGCAGTTCCAAGATCGAAACTCAGTACTGATGCATTGTTAAGTACAAGACTTCCAGTATACAGGGTCCCTGTGCCGGTTCCGGGGGCTATGATTCCATTATTTGCGACTGTAACATTTCCTCCGGCCATTCCGGATCCTGCCAGAGTAGCTCCGGCAGCGACATTTACAGCACTTCCGGCATGAGTAGATCCATCTATAACGAGCGTTCCGGCAGAAATGCTGGTGATTCCGGTATATGTGTTTTCTCCTGTTAAAATCCATTTCCCGGTTCCGGTTTTGGTGACTGAAGTAGCATTTGTTCCCTGATCTCCTATTACAACAGCAAGGGAGTTATTTCCGGAGTTGCTGCCGCCAAGAGTCAGTGTCCGGGATCCATTTCCGGTAAATGCAAGAGAGCCGGTTCCATTGAGATTCAATTCTCCTGTTCCTGATGCCAGGATAGCTGCACCGGAGACTCCGGTTCCAATTGTAAAGAGGCGGTTACTTGTCGAGCCGGCACCGGTATATTCAAGAGTGCCGCCATTGATTATCAGCCTATCGGCTGTAGCTGCAGCGGCACCGATATTACTGGCTGAGTCCCCATCAGCAAGAACATTTACAGAAAGAGTACCACTATTTATCACTGTTGCTCCGGAATAGGCATTTGTGCCTGTCAGTATCAGTCTGGCAGCTCCGTTTTTATGTACTGTTCCTGTTCCGGAAATGATTCCAGAGTAAGAGTACTCATCGGAACGGTAAAATACCAGAGATCCATTATTGACCACATCTCCGGCTATGCTTCCGGTTGTACCATCATCACCTATCTGCAAAGTTCCGTCACTGATTGTTGTAACACCTGTATATGCGTTATCGCCATCAAATATCAGTGTTGCTGATCCGGCCTGAATAACAGCACCCGCACCGGAAATGACCTTACTGTATGTATAATTGTCAGATCTGTTAAACACCAGTGTTCCACTGTTGGCGACATTTCCTGCAATGCTTCCAGAAGTCCCTGCATTGCCGATCTGGAGTGTGCCTCCGCTTATTGTCACTGTGCCTGTGGCAGTGTTATTACCGGTCAAAATCCACTTTCCATCACCTGACTTGGTAACAGACGTGGCATTTGCCCCCTCATTTGTAATTTCAGCGGCGAGTATATTGTTCCCGCTATTGGTTCCACCGAGAATTAAAGTACGTGTTCCTGCCCCGCTGAACGCCATACTACCCGTATTTGACAAATTCAAAGCACCTGATCCGGAGGCGCTGATTGTACCGCCGGCTGTGCCAAGGGTAAAGAGACGGTCTGAGCTGTGGCCGGTACCGGTATAAACTAGCGTTGCCCCCAGTATTACCAGATTATCTGCAGTGTTGGCAGATGCTCCGATACCGCTGCTGCTGCCTCCATCGGAAATCACAGGTGTGCTTATAGTTCCTGCATTAATGACAGTTGGACCTGTATATGTGTTAGATCCGCCAAGAACAAGAATACCGGTTCCGTATTTTGACAAACCGGGAGAACCTGATATTATGGAATTTATGGTGGCGTTCTTTCCTGCTGCGACAAGAACTCCCGGCTTTGTACCGAAATTTAACGTACCGTCAGTCAGAGTATAGCCGGAATTTAAAAATGCCAGACTGTCCACATTCTGTGTTCCATTGACTGTAACAGTCCAGGTACTGTCACTTCCGGCAAATGTCGCAGAAAAATCTCCTCTCAGCCAGGGGAACAGATGAGTGCCGTCTGTTGTCCAGTAATTGTCAATTCCCCAGGTTCCGTCTCCAGCCTGGAATGATGCATCTGTAGATACATCCCAGAACCAGTCAGTCGATGTGGAGATTACATGTAAATAAACTTTGCCATCCTCTGCAGTAATACCGTAGTTGTATCCTTCAGGTGCCGTATTAATCTCCAATACCTGGTTGGTAAGAGAACCGGAGTAAGTCATGATAATATATGTCCCTATGCCAAATCCCTCAACCGGGGCAACATTCAATTTTCCGTCAAGTACAAGGTCACCAGTTATTGCTATCAGATCCGATGATGTACCGATTTCATAGTTTAAAGTTGAAGAGCCGTTCAGAGTCAATGTGCCTGTAGAGAGTGTCCCTGTCCCCCCATTTCCAGGAATAATGGTTCCATTTGAGACATTAACCGTTCCAGCAACAGTACCATCACCACTGAGAGTCGCACTGACTGTAACCGCACTGCCTGATGCGATTGAACCTGTTACATTGAGAGTCCCGGCAGAAACTAAAGTGGCACCGGTATAGGTGTTTACACCTGCAAGTGTCAGTGTTCCGGTTCCGGTTTTGGTAAGCGCAACAGTACCGGCTCCGTTCTGGATTACTCCGTCAAAGGATGATGTGGCATTATTGCCGCCGATTGCCAATGTGGATGCACCGGCGGTACTGCTGGTAATGGTTCCACTGCCACTCAGTCCATTAATGGTTTCACTGTGGCTGTTGAGATCCAGTGTACCACCGGTTACGCTTACACTGCCTTTCCCCACTCCATCAGGAATTACTTCATCAGCACCAATCTGAAGGGTTCCGCTCAGGACTGTCAATCCACCGCTGAAAGTGTTACCGGTGTTTGAAAGCCTGAATATTCCGGCATTTTTCTTTATTATTGTTCCGGTTCCTTCTATAACACCGCTCAGAGTGACAGTATTGGTTCCATTATTCAGGAGTGTATCATTTCCGGAGGTTGTTATTGTACCGGTGTACTCGGTTACATGGGCAGCGTTTGAAGATGACCGCAGTGTACTCTGGTCATTCAAAGTTATATTGTTTGCTACTGTCATGCTGTAATATGAAGACAGTACTGCACCGCCATTGACTATGACAGGAGCATTCCCGAATGCATCTGCTGTTTCCTGGCTCAATCTTCCGGCATTTACTATCACAGACGCCAGCCCGGATCCTGTTCCAGCCAGTTTCAGATCATTGGTTCCGATTTTTGTCAGCGTAAATCCGTTTCCATTGAGTACTGTACCGCCAATTCCTCTGCCGATTTCAACGGCATTGCCGCCATCATTTCCAATCGATGTGTTGCTTCCCAGGCTGACTTTACCAATAGCATTCTGCTGCACTGCACCGGTGTTTATCAGGGCTCCAGTGCTGGCGTCAACCTGCCCGTTCAGGATTATCTCCTTAGTGTAGTTCTGCAGGTTATATCCGTTTATATCCAGTGCAGCACCGGAACTGACTGTAATTGTGTTGTCATAATGTCCTAAAGCAGATGTGCTTCCTGCTCTGAGTGTACCGGCACTGATCGTAACTCCACCAGAGAAAGTATTATTCCCGGAAAGTGTCAATGTACCGGTTCCTGTCTTGGTAACAGAACCGGTACTGGAGATATTACCGCTGTAAGAGAGGGCATCAGACCGGTTGAAAATCAATACTCCGCCATTTACAACATTTCCTGCAATACTTCCGGTAGTTCCCCCGTTTCCAATCTGCAGTGTTCCATTGCTTATTGTAACTGTCCCTGTAGCCCCGTTATTTCCATTCAATATCCATTTTCCGGTGCCTGTTTTAATGATGGAAGTGGCATTACCTCCTCCATCATTATTGATTGCGATATTCAATCTGTTATCGCCAGTGTTGCTTCCACTCAGGATCAGTGTTCTTGCACCTGTTCCCTCAAACGCCATTGTGCCAGTTGCAGTAAACCTGAGAGTACCTGTACCTGAGGCATCGATTGTACCGCCATTTACGTCAAGTGTAAATAATCTGTTTGTGCCATTTCCAGCCCCTGTGTATGCAAGCGTTCCGCCGCGAAACACAAGATTCCCCGCTGTGGCCGCTGATGCTCCGATATTGCTGTTTGTACCTCCGTTGTCAAGATATGCAACAGACAAGGTACCTGAATTAATGACAGTCTTCCCGGTGTAGGTGTTTATACCTTCCAGAGTGAGAGTACCTGATCCGGACTGTATGACAGCACCGGTGTCTGATATGATCCCGTAATATGAATATGCATTTGATCTGTTGAAAACAAGTGTGGCTCTGTTGACAATATCGCCGGTAATGCTTCCGCTTGTTCCGCCGTTTCCTACCTGCAACGTGCCTTCTCTTACAGTTGTTACACCTGTGTAGGTGTTATTTCCGGTCAAAATCCAGGTACTGACAGGACCACTCTTTAAAACCGACACAGTACCGGCTCCATCAACTATGACTGGTGCAAAAACACTTGCTCCCTCATATACTCCACCTATTTCCAGAACAGGTGTTCCAGCTCCTGTAACAGCAATCGAATCGGTATTGGTAAAATTAAGAGGTCCGCTTCCACTGGCTAAAACATATCCGCCTTTATCTGTTAATGTAAAGAGACGATCGGTGCTTGCAGCCGCTCCTGTATGCCGCAACTGTCCACCATCGATAATAAGATTTGATGCGGCATTTGAAGATCGGCCAATGCTGCTGTTCAATCCTCCGTTTGCAAGAATGGGCACATTCAACCGTACATACTGACTGATGTTTGTTACGCCAGTATAAGTGTTAGAACCTTCTAAATTAAGTGTGGCACGGCTTCCTGTTCCCGGACTGTATAGCTTCAGTCCTCCCGTACCTGTTATAACCGAGCTTATGGTTGCGCTCTTGCCGGCAATCATGTAAATACCATTCTTAGTGCCGAAATGGATGGTTCCCCCGGTAAGAGTATAACCTGAATTCAGTATCGCAATGCTGTCTACATTCTGGGTGCCGCTGACCGTCACAGTGTAAGTACCGTCTTGACCGGCGAAAGTTGCCGAATAACCCGCTCCCGGCCAGGAAACCAGAGTCGTTCCATCTGTGGACCAGTAATCATCTGTTCCCCAGGTACCATCTCCAGCCTGAAATCCAGCATCAGCAGAAACATCCCAGAAATAATCCGATGACAACGGACTGACAATCAGCCTTACAGATCCCTTGCTTGCTTCAATACTGTAATTGTAATCAGCGGGCATAGTGCCGGTTTGGAGTCCCTGATCGATGAGGGTTCCAGAATATGTAATGATGCAATAGGTTCCGGGACCAAACCCTGCCATTTCAGTAACATTCAATGTTCCGTCAAGGGTAAGATTTCCTGTAACTTTGATACTGTCCCTTGCAGTACCCAGTTCAAAATTCAATTTTGAAGAGCCGTTGAGAATGAGAGCACCGGTATTGAGTGTGCCTGTTCCATTATTTCCGGGAGCTATTGTGCCATTACTTGCGTTTACAGTTCCGGCTACAGTTCCATTTCCAGCCAGAGTACCTGTAACGGTTACAGCACTTCCCGATGCAAGGGAACCGGTTACATTGAGTGTTCCACCTGAAACAGTTGTCGTACCTGTATAGGTATTGGTTCCTGCCAGAGTAAGAGTACCGTTTCCGCTCTTTATAAGATTTAGCGGATTGCTGCTGTTTTGGATCAGGTAGCTGTATGTAAAATCGGAAGTGTTATTAATTGTCAAAGTGGCCGCAGATGTTCCGCTGTTAGTTATTCTCTTGGTTCCCCCTGTTGAACCTCCATCCATCAGCCCGGAAATGGTCTGATTTTTTCCGTTAAGGTCGAAAGCGGCACTTAATGCATCATTCTGCCCCATGGTAATAATGGTTGCAGATGGCATTGCATTTGTTACCCCCAGTTTCAGTGTGCCAACTGCTATCTGGGTATTTCCCCAGGTATTTCCTGTGGTGTTAATATTCCAGGTAGAACCATCTGTTTTTAAAAGAGTTGTGTTTCCGATATTTATACTGGAGTTGATATTTCCGGTACCGTAACCTCTGAGCAAGAGATGGCGGCAACTGCCATTGACTGGCCCGTTAATATTCATAGTACCATTGGCATACAATTGCGTTCTGTTATTACCGGCCAATATCACAGTACCGTTCCATGTTGCAGTATTGCCATTGCCTACTTCAATTGCAGACCTTGCATCACCGGAAATGTTGGAATTAAGGGTTACTGTCTCACCTGTAATTGTTACTCCGTTGGCCAAACGCAGTGAGGTAGAATACTGACCACCACCAGCCTCAAGTACTGTTCCTCCGGCAGTAGTGCCCAGCGCAGTGTTGTGGGCTACAATCAGAGTACATAAAGGTGACACTGTTGTCAATCCGGAATAGGTGTTTGCCCCCGAAAGAGTCAGATTCCCTTCTCCGGACTGTACAACTGCACCTGTACCGGAGATTACTCCTCCGAAATTCATATCATCAGACCTGTTAAATCTCAATGTACCGTTATTGGTCACATTGCCTGTTATGCTGCCGGTAGTCCCTCCATTTCCAATCTGCAGAGTTCCTGAGCTAATCGTAGTGCCGCCACTGTAATTGTTGTTGTTGGCAAGAATAACTGTACCAGTTGCACCTGTAAAATTAACATTGCCTGTACCACCTATTGCCCCGGAAATGATCATGGTACTTGCAACAGGGTTTCCAATATTGGTATTACCGGTTAGTGTGATGGAGCCGTTATGCACCGTTGTGTATGCGTTATACAATGAAGAATGCAATGTGCCGCCATCATTAATGCTTATATTATTGGAAAAGGTTCTGTTCTCATACGAGGCAAGGATTGCCCCGTTATTGATTGTTATTGGAGCATTTCCCGCTGCTGCATCTGCCTCAAGCGACAAAGTTCCGCTGTTGACAACAACTCCTGCCAGCCCGTCAGCATCCGCCAGTAAAGCCATATAATTAGACCCGACTTTAGTAAGGATGTGGTTATTACCGGTTATGCAGACAGAACCGGAGTATCCCCTCCCGATATCAAAGCGGTTTCCATTGCCGCCGATAGAGGCGTTACTGCCCAGAGAGATCTTTCTGATGGCATTTATCTGTTCTCCACCACTGTTTATCAGGGCACCATTACTTCCATTTCTTTGACCATTTATGACAATGCTCTGGGTATATCCGCGTAGATCAAAACCGTTCACATCGATTGCAGCACCATTAGCAATGGTGATTGCATTTCCATAATTACCCAGAGCCTGAGAATTACCAGATCTTAGAATTCCTTCCTCAACTGTCAGACCTCCGGAAAAAGTATTGGTCCCGGACAGAGTTATTGTACCAGGGCCAGCCTTTGTCAATTGAAACGCGCCTTCTACAACACCAGTGATTGTAATCTGATCATTTGCTTCACTTGCTCCGAATGAACTGTTACCCTGAAGTGTTATTCTCCCCTGCCATACAGCATTATCATTAATTCCATCTATTCCTGTTCTTACAACACCTGTCCCGGTACCGAAACCGTTTATGTAAAGACGTTCCGCTGCAAATGTCGTATTACCGGAAAGCTGTATGCAGGCACCTGAGTTGATGGTTGTTGCACCACTGGTTGCACCCAGTGCGTTTGGATGAATCAATTTGGGTTTTCCCTCATATATGACAGATGCACCTGTGAAGGTGTTGTTGCCCGATAAACTCAACTCACCTGTTCCGTAAAGCTTTATTCCTGCCGTACCGGCAATTACGGAATTTATTTCCCCTCTTTCTCCGCTTTCCACATAGATTCCGTTCTTCGATCCCAGATCAATAGTGCCTCCGGTGAGATAATAATTGCTGTTGAGAAATGTAATGCTGTCAACATATTGGGTACCATTTACTGTAATCGTATAATTGCCATCATTCCCTCCGAATATGGCGCTATATCCTGAACCAGGCCAGGAGACAAGTGTAGTTCCATCGATTGTCCAGTAATTATTTGTTCCCCAGGTTCCCTTACCTGCCTGAATCCCCGGAGAGGTTGATACATCCCAGAAATAATCTTTAGCCGGCGGTGCTGCAGAATTCCAACAACCAGCATCTATGCTTCCACCTCTTGCCTGGCCTGCTATATCTGTAGCTGGAGCACCGGTTGTGGTTCCAATCCCATCACCGGGAGAACCGTTGGCTATCCGCCAGTCTGATGGTTTGTTTCTGTTACCGAAATGATATTGTGGATTACTGTTTGATACACACCCTGTTCCGTAATCGGCTATGTCTTCAGAGGTAAGGGAATAAGTAGTTTTACCTCTCAGGTTGTTGCCCATGAAAGTTGTTGTATTCCCGCTGAAAATATTGTTTTTAAAGACATAATTGGCAATTGAACCACCCGGATCAGCGCTGAAAACTCTGGTGTTATTGTCAAAAGTGCAGTTAGTAATAATCAATGCTGGATTTCCACCCCAGGGATTGATGCTGATGACACTTCCACAGGTATTTCCCTCAAAAAGACAGTTCTCCAGCCTCAGGGCTGCTGCACCTTCCACATGGATTATATAGGGATCTGTTGCTGTAGAGGTATTATCCCGGAACACACAATTGAGGAATTCGTGTGTCTTTGCAGACTGGCCCATGTTGAAGCCATACGAACCGGTTATTACTACTCTCTCAAACCGGCCGTTTGTCGCATTGAAGAAGTTATAAGTGCCATGATTTGTGTGATTAATTACAGGAAAACTGTCCGGATCATTTTTTGTACCCTTAAAGGTTATGGTACCGATACTCTGCGAAAGATAAGTGGACCAGGTAAATGTGTCAACATCGCTTCCCACAAATTTAATAGTGTCAATATCCAGTCCTCCGGCTATGGCGTTCAATGCGGAATCCAGAGATGTGTAATCCGCTCCCCCGTCCGCATCAACTGTCCTGACTGTTCCCGCACTTATTGTGTCGATCACATTGCCGCTGTCACTGTGGTCATCTGAATAACCGCCAGCCTGAATATCAGAGAATGAAAAGATTATGCTAAGGCAGATAAAAACCATTGTCGGCAGAAAAGTGTTCTCACGAAAAAGGAGACACTTTAATGTGCCGCTGTTTCCTTTTGCAGCAATGGTTTTTAAATTTGATACATCTTCTGGCATTTGCTTGATCCCGGCAAGACCGCAATTCATTTCAGAACATCATGCCATAAAATTCTCATTATATATAACATTATACGCCTGATTTTAATTTTTGTCTATTGATAAATAAAAGCTAAAGGGCTGAAACTGATGAAGTTATGAAGTCCTGCCTGAAGCAAATTTTCAAGAATAGAAGGTTTTGCCGTTTCCTGATTTTAATGTTTTTCAGGATATTATTAAAATTTAAAGCATACTGCAATGAAATCGGTAATTAACGGGATATTTCTTTACTGTGAATAAAAAGCAAGGGGATGAAAATCATTATAAAAGGGTAATCCTGTGCGGTTTATTTTCAGACTTTACGGCTTTCTGCACTACTCCAGTTTTACCATGATTTTCGATTTTGAGAATTTTCCTGAGGTGATGCGGTAAATGTAAGGTCCGGCTTCCAGTTCCCGCCCTATATCATTCTTTCCGTCCCAGATTACCTGATGAGCATTTGCACTAAGCACCTTCTCAGGAGTTAATAATCGCCTCACAAGGCGACCCTGAAGGTTATAGATATTCAGTGTTACCCTGCTCTCTATTGGTAGTTCGAATCTGATAACAGTAGTACCGCGGAACGGATTAGGAAAATTGGGCCCCAGGTTGAAATGTCTTACAGGCCCGAAAGGCATTGCTTCAACCGGTCCGAACTCCTCTGTTGTATTTCTGAAGTCGACTGAAACAAGTTTGTATTCGTACAGAACACCATTGTGCACAGATTTGTCAATCCAGACATAATTTCTCGATCCGTGTGATACACCTGCGGGTGCTCCGGGGATTATCTCATTGTTAAGCAGAACCCAGCTTGTGTCTTTCCAGCTCAGCACTCTTTCTTTAAGCAGAGTAACAACACCATTACCATCATCACTATCTGCTGCTTTGCTGAGGCTGTCAAAAAACTCCGGTTTTATTCTTCGGTACAGATAGTACCCAAGATTCTCCAGCTCACTCCCGGTGCTCCAGCCCAGTGTATCGCAACTGTTTCCTGCTTTAGCCCAGAATCCCGATAAATTTACCGCCAGGGTCCTGTCAGCCGATATATATATACCCACAGAATCACAGAACACACTGTCGAACTGAATCACAAGCTCTTTTGTTGATTTCTTGTGATATGCATTATACTTATACCCCTCAATCACCGGGATGGTGTCACCGGATGAATTATAGAGGAATATGTACTGTGGTTTCTCCAATACATAGTAGCCAGTGAGGCGGAAAGCGGGATTGAACCTGCAGGTATCATTCCTCGCAGGAAGTATAAAGTTGACTGTATTGTTATCCGCCTGAATTATATACGCCCCCTCACGCTCGTTAAAACCGTCTCCATTGAGATCTCCCTCTGTAGCATCATCTCCGGAAAGCAATACTCCCCTTTTCATCAGCAGAGCTGCCCCTCCACCGGTACCAATACACTGAACTGAATTGCTGACAGAATCGATAAAACTATTGCTCATATTAGAGTGTTGAATATCCAGATAGAATACTGTCTGAACCGATGCAGAATTCCAGACCTCCGTGGCACTGGCATCACCGAAATCCATTCCTGCACGATACTCAGACAAATCAGGCATAATAGTGTCGCTGCCAAAAGGCTCAGCCTGAAAACCGCTTGCATTTTTCATCGACAACCAACTGAAGGCAAAATCCGGAAAAGTCTGGCTATAGATCAACCCACTTCTTTTCCTCAGAGTGTTTGTATAAACAGTGGCATATTCCTGATCGTCCATGAATGCACCGATATAGACCTTCGAGGGAGCAGCGCTCATTGAATAAATGCTGTCCCACCTGAATATCTGGCCTGTAGGATAGATTGTCCAGCGGGTTTTTATATTGAACGATGATCCATTATCGACCTGCCTCTCATTTACACACAATACAACTCTTACATCCGAACTTTCCTCTACTGCATAGGTAAACGCATTGGATACATTGTAGGAGGTCTTTGGATAGCCGCTGCCTATATTCAGGCATACATATCCCCAGCTATCGTAGTAATTGTCATAACCGGGAACCATGTTGGTATTGGTGTCTGAGGTATCAACAGAAGAGTTTGGATTGTTAACTGAACTTCCATAATACCAGATCTCTCCATCCTTGCTGTTTCCCTCTGTACTCATTTTCCAGTTGAGATACCACTGACCGGAATTTTCATCACCAAAACTGCTGCCTGAGAAATTCTTCACCCAGAAATGCTGGTAGCTGCCCTGGTTATCTATCCCCCAGCTCATCTTTCGTGTTTCCTCTGCCATCTGGTATCCGGCACTGTAACCATCATCTATGTAAAGATGGGTCTGATCCATTGAGATAATTTTGTTCAGTCCTATAGTCAGGGTATTGTTCTGATTATCAAAAACCGCGTAATAATCTGTGTTTTCAACAAGGGCAGTACCGTTAAGAACCACACATCCGGCTTTTGGTTTTGATTCTGCCCAGTAATTGTTGATATGGAAAACAGGAAAACACCTGCTTATGTCCGCTCCATCGATTTTAAAATGTACAGTGTTGTTGTTGTCTGCCCTGAGTTCATAAAAGCCTTCTGAAGAGCGGAAACCCTGCTGATAGATAGCTTTCAGGGAGTTTTCGGAAATGTAATCACGACAGTATCTCACATCATCAAGATCCCCCGTCAGACCGGCACCTATAAGCAGATCAGAGTTGTTTTCTGTCACAGAATAAGATCCGGTGCTGATTTTGTCCAGCCTCCCGTCAACATATAATATCACCTTGCTTGGTGAAAAACAGGCAGCCACATGATGCCAGGAACCATCAGCAACATCCCGCGTACCCGTAATGGCAGTCCCGTTGCAAGTTAGAACGAGCTGATCCGAACCATTACCTGTCAATTTCCATCCATTGCTTCCGTTATGTTTACCGGCAATCCACGCACTGTTTGTGAAGGTTCCGTTGTTTGCTTTTACCCAACCCATTACAGTAAAAAAGTCGGTCCCATCAAAATCGGAGTTATCCGGAACAGTAGCGTTTTGTGCCCCGTTAAGCCGAATCCCGCCCCCCCATCTTCCATCAGTCCAGGTACCGGTGGTTTTTGCATGGTGATTGTTTCCGGAATTATCCCTTAAGGTATCACCAGAACCCTCATCCATTTTCCAGTGTCCCCTTAACTGTCTCTCCCAGGCTTTCTCAAACAACAGGGTACCGGAAATCATCTCCAGGCTGTCAGGATTCCTGTAATCATCACTGCTTCTCCGGGCATTGGCTGTATCATCCCAGAAATGATGTACAAAATCAAGCATGTATTCCCAAACCTGTTTTTGACCAGCATTAAGGGAAAAAGCATTCGAAAGCTCATATCCTGTATAGCCGCTTCCCGCATCGGTATAGAACCCGGTAGCGGAATTTGCTGCACCATTTGATGTACTCCACAGGTCCTTAATGGACAAAAGAATATCATTCTGCTTTGCCGAATCACTTGACAGCAATAAATATGGACACTGCCATGCATTGTCATCTCCTCTCAAAGCACGCATAGCGGGAACTGCCCTGCGTTCGACTACACACCTCACCGTCTTGCCTGAGATATTGCCGCCTGTATTGCTGAGAGTAGTTTTGATGTAAATTTTTCCTGAACCATGGACAGTGTAATCGGTTGTATAAGACAGCCCGGCGAGAGTGCCGCTCTGGCGTATGATGGTGTAAAAGTTCTCTGCTTTGAGAACTGACCAGGTGCCTTTTCCGTTTGTCTTGGAGCTCTCACCATCATAGTAGAAATAGTAAAGATTCTGCCCTGCACCAATCTGATTACCCTGGCCTCTTGATTTTCCATGTGCGGAATCAGTCAGAGCAGTGATACCTCCGCCTGCACTATTGTCAAATACGATTGTCCAGTCATCGGTGTAAACCGAGCACCTTGGTGTTGACTGTACCACTGTGACTGGTTTCAGAGAAGCAGCACGTTCCACAGTAAGAACCACCGAATTTTCCGCGACGCTGACAACATACGAATATTCTTCCGGCATTTTGCCCATGGAAAGGATATTGTTGGTCAGGGTTCCAGTACAGGTTATGAGGGTATAGGAGCCCAACCCGAAGCCGGAAAGAGCAGAAACATTTAAAGTCCCGTCAAGAGTAAGATCACCATTGACTTTGATACTGTCCCGGGATGTACCAAGTTCGAAATTGAGAACCGATGAACTGTTAAGTGTCAAGGGGCCTGTTGAAAGAGTTCCTGCCCCGTTATTACCCGGAGATATTGCTCCCCCGCCGGCATTTACTGCTCCGGCAACTGTTCCGTTCCCGGCCAGGGTACCGCTTACAGTAACAGCGCTCTCTTGAGCCAGAGAACCGGTCACGTTCAGTGTGCCGGCGGTAACATTTGTTGCACCTGTATAAGTATGAGTGCCTGACAAGGTAAGAGTTCCGCTACCCGCCTTCCTGACACTTCCGTTGCCGGATATCACTCCGTTGTAATTGTAATTATTGGAGCGGTTGAACACCAGTGTACCATTATTTGTGATATCACTGGTGAGACTTCCGGTGGTTCCGCCATTGCCGATCTGCAAAGTACCTGCACTTACAGTAGCGGCACCGGTAAAGGTATTTGCGCCTGTAAATATCAGAGTTCCGGACCCGGCCTGATTTACTGTACCGGTACCTGAAATGACTCCGGAATAGATATAACTGTCTGATCTGTTAAACACCAGATTGTCATCATTGACCACATTTCCCGCTATACTTCCGCTCGTGCCACCGTTTCCTATCTGCAGAGTACCACCCTGTATCGAAGTCGTTCCAGTATAGGTATTATTGCCTGTAAGGATCCATGTGCTGGTACTTCCGGTCTTTCGAATTAAAGTAGTACCGGCACCGTTTCCAATTACCGGAGCGAATATATTTGAGCCACTGTAAATGCCCCCTATTTCCAATGTGCGACTCCCGGTTCCGGGAAACTCGATGGAACCTGTACCGGTGAAATTTGTCGGACCGCTGGCGTTTGAGTATAAATAACCTCCCAAATCCGTGACAGTAAAGAGCCGGTTTGTGCTTACAGCACCACCGATAGTCCGCAATTGTCCTCCATCGATCACCAGATTTGCAGCCGCTGAACCAGCAGAACCGATACTGCTGTTTGACCCACCATTGGCAAGAGTCATCACATTCAACCTTACACGGTATCTGATAGTAGTTACGCCACTGTAACTGTTTTCACCCCCCAGATTGAGTGTTGAGATAGTTCCACCCGGAGTGGAAAAGTTCATTCCTCCTGTTCCGGAAATCACAGAGTTGATTGTGGCACTCTTTCCATTAGCCAGATATATGGCATTTTTAGATCCGAAATTCAGTGTTCCACCGTTCAGGATATATCCGGAATTGAGAAATGCTATACTGTCAACATTCTGTGTTCCATTTACGGTAATTTCATAGGTACCATCCGCGCCCGCAAATATTGCGCTGTTCCCTGCTCCCGGCCAGGACATCAGCACATAACCATCGGGACTCCAGTAATTATCAGTTCCCCAGGTCCCGTTTGCTGCCTGATATCCGGCAGATGACGAAGAATCCCATGTGAAGTAAACTGGTCTTGTGGAATTATAGATACTTGCTATATTTTGCGGTGTAAGAGCATAACTGTAGATTCGGAAATCTTCAACCACTCCGTCAAGGTAAGGATCTGCATATTGCGATTTACCGATGTAATTATAAGTGGTACTTCCCAGATCAGAGGGATTGTTTGTTACAGCGGCATTTGTTGCTGCTGCAACTCCATCAATATAAATCTGGGCGGAATCGCCTTTTATTCTGACTGCCACATGTTTCCAGACATTGACT
Organism: Fibrobacter sp.; assembly: GCA_012523595.1. Taxonomy (NCBI): domain Bacteria; kingdom Pseudomonadati; phylum Fibrobacterota; class Fibrobacteria; order Fibrobacterales; family Fibrobacteraceae; genus Fibrobacter; species Fibrobacter sp. The sequence goes on along the minus strand of JAAYIG010000063.1, from coordinate 5,610 downwards.
GAGAACATCGGAGCATCAACTTTCTGTTCACTACCGCTGGATGTTTTGGTAATAGCAAACCTCAACGATCCCCCTGTGGGCGCCAGGAACATATAACCGGTTGTGTAACTGTTGCCGAAGTCAAATATCCTTGTCCAGTCACTTATCGTTTCCAGCCTTATCCAGGTGCAGACTGTTATGTCTTCACAACTGTTTACAATTCCGGATGGGATCTGTACATAATCGTTGCTGCCATCGAGCGCTATGGAGTTTCCGCTGAAACCTGTAATAAATGAAGGATTATTGATAGCAGTACCATCATTTCCAAAACCGGATGAATCATAAACCACAGATCCGCTGCTTTCATCGAATTTATACCTGAGAATAAGTGTATCCTGAGGAGCAGCCGAAACTTTCAAAATGACAGAGCCTGCTGTTACAGAGATGGAGTAAATATATCCGGACGGGGCATTATTGACAATCAACGTATTGTTTGTAATAGTACCGCTGCAGGTCATCAAAGTGTAGTTGCCGACTCCAAAACCGGCAATAGCGGTTATGTTAAGCTGCCCGTCGAGTGTAAGATTCCCATTTACCCTGATACTATCACGGGAAGCGCCAAGTTCATAGTTCAGAACAGATGTATTGTTCAGGTTGAGAGTACCGGTTCTCAGAGTTCCCGCCCCGCCGTGGCCGGGACTGATTATACCGTTCCCTGCAATGTTCACCGTGCCTGCAACATTTCCTGTTCCGCCAAGATTCGCTCCGCTGCTTACATTCATCGCGCTTGATGCACTGGTTGCTCCATTGACAATAAGTGTACCTGCGGATACAGTTATTGATCCTGTGTAGGTATTGGTATTGGAGAGGATTATAGTTCCATTTGCGCCTGTTTTTGTAAGGTTTCCGGTTCCGTCTATCACCCCGCCTATTGTCATGGTATTGGCTGCATCATTATGCATTACAGTGTTTCCGGACAGGGAAATGTTACCGTTGTGTACCGTGGTGTATGAGTTGCTGCTGGGCGAATTGAGCTGTCCCCCATTGTTGATAGTTATATTATTCGTAAATGTCCTGTTTCCCCATGAAGACAGGATTGCACCGTTGTTTATTGTTATTGGTGCATTTCCTGCTGCAGCATTGGATTCCAGAGATATCTGTCCTCCGTTTATTATCAATCCCGCAAGTGTAGTGGCATCAGCCAAAAGAGCTACAAAATTGTTTCCCACCTTGGTAAGAGTATGATTATTACCTGTCACGCGCACAGCACCTGTATATCCTCTCCCGATATCGAACCTTCCGCCATTGTTTCCTATGGACGCATTACTTCCAAGGGATATCTGACGTATCGCGTTCAACTGCTCTCCACTCGCCGTATTTATAATAGCACCGGTATTTGCATCCACCTGCCCGTTAATGACAATATTTTGAGTGTATCCTTGTAAATTGTACCCGTTGATATCGAGAGCAGCACCTGATGAAATGGTAATTGTATTTCCGAAACTTCCAAGTGCTTGTCCATTACCGGCTTTTGTTATACCTTCAGCTATGACAAGGCCTCCCGAAAATGTGTTAACACCGGAGAGAATTTTTGTTCCCGGACCAACGGATGTCAATTGAAACGCGCCTTCAATGACTCCGGAAATTGTCAATATGTCTGCTGCTTCTGTAGCGCCAATTGAACTTGAACTTTGCATTGTCAATTTACCGGACCAGGTGACAGTATCATTTATCCCGTCTCCAGGGGTCCTTACAACTCCGTTCCCGGTTCCGGTTCCGTTGATAAACAATTGCTCTGGAGCAAAAGTCGTTTTTCCTGAGAGTTGAACACAGGCACCAGTGATTATGGTGGTTCCTCCGCTTGTGCTTCCAAGAGAATTGGGATGAATCAGTTTGGGCTTTCCACTGAAAATCGTTGATGCACCGGAAAAGGTGTTGTTACCCTCCAGCCTTAACTCACCGTTTGCACCATATATCTTTATACCTGCAATACCGGCTATAACGGAACCAATTCTTGCCGTTCTGCCGCTTGCCACGTAAATTCCACTTTTTGAACCAAGGTTAATCACACCGCCTTTTAAGTAATAACCATTATAGAGGAATGAAATACTATCCACAATCTGGGTTCCATTGACATTTATTGTATAATCTCCATTGGCACCTGCGAAAGTCGCACTATTCCCTGCTCCCGGCCAGGCGACCAGAGATGTCCCCCCTCCACTGGAAAGTGTCCAGTAATTATTTGTTCCCCAGGTACCGCTATCAGCCTGAATTCCTCCAGATGTGCTTACGTCCCAGGTGTAATCCGCTCTACCACCGGCGGCTGGATACTCATAGGCTCCTATATCACAGGCCCCCGTACGGCTGACACCGCGAATATCCACTGCCGGGGCACCTGTAAATGTACCCGCTTCTCTGGCAGGCGAACTGGATTGAATATTGAAATGAGATGGTAACGTGGGAGTCGAATTAATGAATCTTGGATTATCACTATAAACAGATCCTGTACCCCAGCCGGATTCTGAGGTTGGAAGTAGATTGTAAGTGTAAGCGCTTTTCAGATCGTCATCAACCAGAATAGTGGTATTTCCACTAAAAATGCAGTTGGTAATGTTAATAAATTTTCCAGCGCTGATTTGTACAGTATCAATGTTATCCTCTGCCTGAACAGTCGTGTTGTTATAAAACGTGCAGTTAAACACGCTTCCATATGGGCCGTTGATGTTTTTGTAAGGAATAGCGGGAAATATGGTTGCGTTATTGTGGAAAATAGAATTAGTGATAGACAGATAATTGGACGCGTTATCTTTTAGTAAAAACACATCAGCGGAAAAGTTTTTAATCACGCACTTATCAATAATCAGTATTCTTCCTGCGTTGGTCAGATTGATCCTGTCGCAGTTGTCCAGGATAACTCTTTCAATTCTGGTTGTGCCGGAGGTGTTTATCCAGTGAAACTCCCACTGCTCTCCTGTAAGCCTTACAGAAGGGAAACTGTCCGGAGAATAAAATGCCCCCATTATATGTACGATCCAGTCGATATTGCTTGGCCAGGTCTCATCATAGCTGTCGGAACCCATAATCCAGATCGTATCACCAGCATTGGAATCGGATAAAGCGTCTGATATGGTGGTGTACGATCCCAATTCATCTTTATCCACATTGAGTTTTGCTGCAAAAGAGTAAAAAACAAGGGATACTACTGTTATTGCAGCCTTAATAAGAGGGAGATTGCGGAGATTTAAAAACAATAAAATTACCTTTGCAGAAACAATCTTCCGGGCCGACAGATCGATCATGGGGTCTATATCTATATTAATTATATAGTTTAGTGGCAGTTATGTCTATCAATTTGTTCTTACGTATGATTTGAATCCAATTTTCAGGAAACACAAAACCATCTTTGTTTTTTTTCTGTCTCTTCTTTCCCTATCCTGAAATACTACATCAAGCCTTTTCTTTTTTATTTTTTGAAATCAAAACTTGTCTTCTGAAGACAAGTGGAGTAGAATAAAGATTATGGAAGATAAAGAAAAGCAGGAATCACAATACAGCATTCTGATTGTCGATGATGAAAAGAAGCTCTGTGATCTGCTCTGTTCTGCACTTTGCGGGAAGTACTCCGTTGATGCAGCCTACTCTGGTGAAGAAGCCTTTCAGAAGATCGATTCTGTGAGTTATGATGCTATTGTCACAGATCTTAAACTGGGAGATAAAAGCGGTATAGAAGTCCTCGAACGGGCCAAGGACAGAGACAGCCATGTTGAGGTGATTATAATTACCGGATATGCTTCACTTGACAGCGCCATAAATGCAGTAAACCTTGGAGCTTCATCATACCTGGTCAAACCAGTATCACTGATAAATTTTATGGCCCAGGTCGACCGGGCCATGGCTAACCGTGACTTCCATATTCGAAGCACGGCATTCATGCAGCAAACATCCAGTATTCATCCTGAGATGCAGCGTCACCTGCTCAACATCACCGACATATATGAATTCTCCAAGCGGATGCTGACTACCCTCGATGTCCCTGAAATAATGAAAACATTTCTGGATGAGTTGAACAGAAAAGTAAAGCCCTGTTTTTCAGCAGTTGGCGTCAGCCTCTTTGGAGCCTCGGAAATCTATGCCATGCCCATGGCCGGACGTGTCCCGGCAGAAATGATACGCGATCTGCTTATGCAGCACTGGGATCAAGCTTTCGGTATCCTCAACAGAAATAATCTGCTCCAGAACAGCATCTCCTTTACACTCTTTGACGGACCCAAAGGAGAGACCCTGCCCATGGAGATAAAGTCTGTTTCCACTATCCCCATGATCATTGCCGGGCAGATCATAGGATCTATTGCTGTGTTCAGAGATGGCGGAGATCTGGTTACTGAGGAACACCAGTTCCTGCATATCCTCTCCTCAATCTTCAGCCCGCTGGTAGAACACAGCTATATTCACAAACGCACCAAACTGATGGCTGAAACAGACGGGCTCACCGGGCTTATCAACCATCGTACTTTTCAACAGGTGCTGTCCAGAGAAATTGCCCGCTCCAACAGAAACAAAACCCAGTTCAGTTTACTGATGATCGACATAGATGACTTCAAGAAGATAAATGATACTTACGGGCACCTGATCGGAGATGCGGTATTGAGTGACATGACCAAAAGACTTCAGGCCTCAGTGCGACAGCAGGACATAGCCGCCCGTTATGGTGGTGAAGAGTTTGCTGTAATACTACCAGAAACAGACATACATGGTGCAAATATTCTCGCAGAGCGTGTCAGGTGTGCTATAGAGGCAGATCCCTTCTTCTTTTCTGAAAACGAAATTCCCTACACTATAAGCATCGGACTATCGGTTTACGATGGAAATCTGCCCAAAGAAAAACACCTGCTGTTGGAAGATGCAGATTGTGCGCTTTATATCTCCAAAAACAAAGGCAAAAACTGCATTACATCTAAATAAACGCCCTCTCCTGGAAATAGCAGGAACTGTGACACTCTACTTTAACCGGTACCGGTATTATTTTTTAAGCAGAAATTCAGGAATCCTGAACTGCTTACCTGATTCCTTCCCTAGCCTCCAGGATGGTTTTGGTGCAATTGATTAAATTAAGACTGTTTTCACCCTTTATATTCGGTTTAATGGTTATCTTTTCATCTTCGGCTCAGGAATGCCCGCACAATGCACCCATAAAACAGATCATCATTCACGGAAACAAAGTAACTAAGACTGAACTGATTAAAGCTTTTTTTGCTATAGATACCGGAATGGCTTATGATTCTGTGATGCTTGCAAGAGGAGAAAAAGCGCTTGAATCCACAAACCTTTTCACAAAGGTAGATGTGTTTTCAATATGCCGTTCAGGGGGTAAGGTCGTCTATATCATGATTACAGAAAAGCCTTATCTTCTTCCGGGGCTCTCTGGTGAGCTATATAGCAGAAAATACGGCAAAGATGAAACCTGGTGGAGACTTAAAGGCGGAATCGAGCATATAAATTTCCGTGGCAGGATGGAGATATTCAAGACCACATTCAGTATCTGGGACTGGAAAGCAGTCGGATTATCATGGCAGAAGCCACTTACACCCTCTCCCTACTACTTTGGTGTTGGCTCAAGTATCGATCTCTATC
>JAAYIG010000062.1 GCA_012523595.1 Fibrobacter sp. | reverse complement strand
GAGGAGACCGGGATTTCTGAAGGAAATGAGAGGGCAAACTGGATAGTACCAGGCCGCGGTGACTTATACGGCCATGAATAGAAATGATTTGAAAGACGCGCAAGGAGCATGTCTTTAAGTGTGGAGATCAGGCGGTCAGAGAAGAGAAATGATTCCTCCTCATTTCTGGACAGGGACATGGGCCAGAAGTCCCATTTCCACGTGTCGCGTGTGGATATTATCAGCACATTACGATTGTTCCAGATTGTGCTGTACACCAGTTGAACGGAATCTCTGCGATTGTCCTTTTCATATATCAGGGATAGAAGCGGTGTACCTCTAAGACCATGACAACTGAGAATGCTTGACAGAGGTGGAAGATTGAGCGGGTCTATACCATCAAAAGCACCAGGAATTCCCGTTTCATTTATTACAATTTTTGATTTGTCAGGCCAGGGAAGAGAGACACTGTTGCAGGGAAGACACCCTGCAAAAACAACCATACTGCTGCGTTTGAGGTTTGAGGATGCTTTTTTCGCATCGACAGTATCGAAGAGGAACAAAATGTCGGGTTTTTCTTCCTGTCCTGCCGCCCGGAAATCACTCCGTCTTTTAAGTGCCAGAGTTAAAAAACGCTTGTCAAGAGACTGCGATGAGCCCTTGTGGGTCCAGGAGAACGTCCCCGGAAGGGAATGATGAAGAAGATAGGAACTGGAGCGGAGAGAATCGGATACTATCCGGGCTTCAATTCTATAAAGGTGCTTTCCTGGAGTAGACCGGGGGATGGAGAGATTTTCTTTCAGTGAGAAATGTCCTTCAAGTTCATGCAGGTTTTTCCTGTATACGGCTTTACCGTTTTGAAACACCGTGATAACAGGGTTTTCTTTCCCTGTGCAGTAGCCTTCAATATCCACCGGGATAACTGCTGGTGAATCTGCAGGGGAGCTTATTGACTCGGGTGTTTTTATCTTAAGAAAAGGCTCACGTTCCGGAGACGGGAGGAGGGCAAAAAGGATGTTTTTATCGAAAAGATGTTCATTCATAAAATTGGCGTTTGACCAGTTGGCATCCGAAATCAAAAGTACTTCACGTGCGTCTCTCAGTTCATCATGCTGCATTATCTGCGGAAATAAGCTGGAATTATCTGAAAATGTGATATTTGCAGGGTTTTGAGCTTTACGCAGGGAATCTCCGAACAGGTAGAATGAAAAACGGCGTTTTCCGCCGGAGTGAGAGTTCTGCATGTAATCAAGAGCAGGTCTGACAGCGGAATCAGGATTAAAAAGCCTCATACTCTGGGATGCATCGATCAGAACCGGCACCGGCTCATCATTTGAATGAAGTTTACGGAAGTGGAAAACTGGTTCCAGAAAGGCTGCAGCCAGAAGAAGAATAACTGTGGAGCGGATGATAATGAAGAAAACCCTCTCAGGGGTCGAGAGTGGAGCACGCAAATATGCTCTTAATGAGAAAAATGCAACCAGAATTAAAAGAATCGCATATAGTATAACCCAGAGATTCATGAACTTGCCGTTCTGGTGATGATGGTGTCTTTTTTCCAGTATCGGTCGTTTTGTTCAGGGTAATCGGTTGTGTAGTGAAGCCCTCTGCTTTCTTTCCTTTTAAGAGCCGAGCACACTATCAGTCTGGCAGTGGTAACCATGTTGCGCAGTTCCAGAAGCGGCATGGTTATCTTTGTGCGTTTGTAAAAATTGTCAATCTCTTTTTCAAGAAGTTGTATCCGTCGCAGGGCACGGTGGAGTCTCAGATTGGATCTGACAATACCAACGTAGTCCCACATTACAGATTGAATCTCCTGCATATTATGTGAGAGAAGTATCCATTCCTCATTGTCTGTTGTGCCGCTGTCATCCCATGAAGGTATTGAGGAGAGTGGGGCAAGTGAGATCTTTTTGATAGCACTTACGGAGTCCTCTGCTGCCCGTCTGGAATATACAAGTGCCTCCAGAAGTGAATTGGATGCCAGTCTATTGGCACCGTGCACTCCTGTACAGGAGACCTCTCCGCAGGCGTAAAGATTTTTGATACAGGTTTTTCCCCAGAGATCCACTTTGATTCCTCCGCAGAGGTAGTGAGCTGCCGGAACCACAGGAATGAGGTCTTTTGTGATATCGATACCGAAATTCCTGCATGTTTTGTAGATGTGAGGGAAAAATTTCCTGGTTTGCGCGGGGGACGCGTGGCGTATATCGAGAAATACGCATGGTTCACCCGATATCTTCATCTCATTGTCAATTGCTCTGGCAACCGCATCACGGGGAGCCAAAGACTTCATGGGATGATACTTATTCATGAATTCTTTTCCGGAAGCATTGCGCAGAACAGCGCCGTATCCTCTCAGGGCTTCTGATATCAGAAAAGACTCCGCATTCTCATGGAAGAGTGTAGTAGGATGAAACTGGATAAATTCCATGTTGGCAATCTCTGCTCCTGCTCTGTAAGCAAGAGCAATTCCATCACCGGTGGCAATCTCCGGATTGGTGGTGTGCAGGTAAACTCTGCCTGCTCCGCCGGTTGCCAGAAATGTTATGCGGGACCTTACAGGGAAAATCTTACGTGAGATGCTGTCTAAAACGTAAGCCCCGTAGCATGTCTGGTCATTTTTCCCCGACAGATGATAACCGGTGACAAGGTCGATTGCGCAGTGGTGTTCAAGTATACGGATGCGGGGCATCTCCTTTGCGCGTAGAAGAAGCTTTTCTTCCACTTCTCTTCCTGTAAGGTCATTTGCGTGGACAATTCTGTTTATCGAATGCCCGCCCTCTTTTCCAAGATGCAGGCCATAAGGGTTGGATTTTCCGGCTGAGCGGGAGAATTTCACTCCCCAGTCAATCAGTTCTTTTATACGGGAAGGTCCCTCTTCTATCAGAATTCTTACTGATTCGGGATTACTCAGACCTTTACCGGTGTTGAGGGTATCTTCGATATGGCTCTCGAAACTGTCTTTGGGATCCAGGACACAGGCGATTCCGCCCTGAGCATGGTTTGTATTGGATTCGCTGTCACGTTTCTTGGTGATCATGATAACAGAACCATACCTGGAAGCCTGCAGAGCATAGCATAGTCCGGCTATGCCGGAGCCTATGACAAGAAAATCACAAGTTTGGTTCATTTGTTATCCTTTGACAAGTAATTGTGCCGCCCTGTTCAGGAGGCATCCTGAAGTTCGCTGATGGCGGTCTGGCGAGCCTTCTGTCCCAGGTACCCTCCATGATGCCTCAGGCCGTATTGTTGCCTGGTGAAGCGCTTCTTCTCCATCAATACCAGAGCCAGCGCATCACCAATTGCAAGCATGGCAGTAGTGCTTGAGGTCGGGGTAAGTCCCAGGGGACATGGCTCAGTTATTTCGCCCATATTGATGATGATATTGCAGAGGGAACGAATAACTGAATCCGGGTGTGAGGTGATTCCGATAATCTTATCGATTCCAAAATGATGGGCCAGTTCAAGCATCTCTATTACTTCACGTGTTTTTCCACTGGTGGAAAAAGCCAGTATGACATCATTGGCTGCAAGCAGGCCCAGGTCTCCGTGTGCTGCTTCGCCTGGATGCAGAAAAGAGGCAGAAGTACCTGTGGAGCACAGTGTCCCGGCTATTTTACGTGCAATGTGCCCTGCTTTTCCCATTCCTGTAGTTATGATTTTCCCTTTGCAGTTATAAAGCGTATTCACCGCTATTTCAAAACTATCGTCCAGTGGAATGCATCTCAGTGCTTCTGCTTCAGCTTCGATAATTTCCTTTGCGCGTTTCAGCATCTCACCCATTGCAAAATCCTTATTCTGGCTTAGTCCTGCCTGGTTAATTGAATCTCAAAAATATACATTATGAAAAAAGTCACAAGTCACAACTATAGAGAAGTCGGGGAGAAGAATGGGTTCAAGGATTGCATGTGACTGTTTCTGAAAGTATACTATTTAAATATGAAACTTCTGTTTTATCTGCCAATTGCAATTTTATTGCTGCTTTCAACGGTCTTCGGAGCTGAGGACGTTAAGAAACTCGTTTTTGAGGATCAGCTCATCGAGGGAAAAATCCGCAGACCTCAACTGGTCCTTATCAAAGCCGATCAGCGTCCGGTCTTCAACTCCATGGTACTGCAGAGCAAGGGCAAAGCTGCCGATATCAGTGCAACTATCAATGATGACATTATTCAGGATTTTCCCTACAAGGGTCCATTTCGGATTGAAAACTCCAAGATCACCAACATTGAACCCTGATGTAAAGTTAGAGGGCGAAGCTTGATCAAATGATCCAGTATTATGGTTTTTAATGTGAATAATATATTTTTGTAGATCTTGACAAATTTGGTTTCTGGAAGATACAGCATTGAAATGATAAAAGCGGAGGCTTTTCTATGAGTTTTTTATCGATGTTTCTTTACTCTTTTAATACCTCTCAGGCTGGCTGGGTTTTCATGTGGGTCATTCTTGCCACAGGGGTTTTCGCTCTTGCGATTTCAATCGAGAGATTTTTTTTCCTGATGGGCCGCACCGGATTCCGCGTAGAGGCATGGGTAAAGGAAGTCATCGGGTTTATCCAGAAGGATGAGATTCAGTCTGCTCAGCGTCTGATCGACAAATCCGGCAAGATGGCTCTGGGGCAGGTGTTCAAAGCCGCAATCTCCGAATCCGGTTCTGGTGCTGAACGGATCAGAAACGCTGTTGATGAATCCTCTTTGAAAGTTATTCCTCAGCTTGAGAAGAGGACTGGTTTTTTGGGCACAATCGGAAATATCGCTACTCTTCTTGGATTGATGGGAACTATATATGGACTTATCATCGCTTTTGCGGCAGTAGGTAAACCAGGTATCGACCCGGCAGAAAAATCCACTCTTCTGGCACAGGGTATAGCTGCTGCTATGAATACCACCTATCTTGGTCTCCTGATTGCCATTCCCTAGTCAGACCTGAATTACAGGTGAATTGCTTTTCAGAGACACTAATTCCCTGTGCATTTCGTATTTTATTTTAATGCGGGCAGATCCAGAGGAGTTGATTTATGAGCAGGTTGAGTGAGAGAATAGAGTTGTTGAATTCGGGAGGTTCCGAGGGGGTATTCAACCTGAGTGCAACCGGTGCCGCTCTGTTTTCTCCTGAATCAAAGAAAAAAGATTCCAGAATTGCCTTGGAAATTAATGAAATCAGGTTGGAAGCAAAAGTCGTATACTGTCAGGAAAGAACTGACGGTTTCCGGCTGGGTGTTAAGTTTGACAACCTTTCCGGCGATACTTCCAGGGACATAGCGGATCTTGTTGACAAATTCTCGCGTGGTGTGCCGCTCTCATGCCGTATTGTGGAGGATATACCTGCAAAAGTGTGAGAGAGATGACACAAAGCGGATGGGAGCATTCTCGAGGAATTCGCGGAAAACGGTTGCGGGTATTTATCTTTACATCTATCCCTGCCGCGATCCTTATCACAGTTTTATTCATTAACAATCAGGACTTTCTCCGGACACCCTCGGCAGAAAACGGGAAAACGAAAAATCCAGTCGTGCTTCAAACCAGCAACACCAGTGGAAAAACAACTCCGGTTAACAAAACAGGAGAAAATCCAGTGGTAAATACCGGGGAAAAGAATTCTGTGGCGCTTGATAGTATCATCAAAGATATTTCAGTAAAGTTTTCGGATCCGGAATCTGAAATCATCAAACAGAAAACCGGGGCTTATGAAACAAAAAATGCTTCTCCAGATCCTGTTTCACTTTCCGGGATTGAGTGCAGAGTAAGTGACAGATCAGATCTGCTGATACGGTTTGACCTTGATGTCTGTTTCAATGATGAATCGAGGCGGAAGGAGATTTTACTGAGAAGAAATGAAATCCGGGTAATAACTAAAAAGGTAATGAGTAATAAAGAGTTGAGTTTGATAAAGCGAGAGATTCTTGAACCGGAATTGAAAAATGAGATCAGTAGTCTTTTTGACCGTGGGATTATAAACAGGGTTAGTTTTAGAAATCTTCAAATAGAAAAGGTTTATTAAAAGCCATGACATTACTTGATATACTAGGTGTGATTTTCGGCTCGAAGCAGGACAGGGATGTAAAGAAAATCCTGCCTGTTCTGATGCAGGTAAACAGTTTCCGTGACGCAATGCGCTCTCTTTCCGATGAGCAATTGAAAGGAAAGACAGCTGAATTCCGACAGAGGCTGGGACAGGGCGAGACTCTCGATGACCTCCTTCCTGAAGCGTTCTCTGTGTTCCGTGAGGCAACATTCCGGGTACTTGGCGAGGGAAAGATGGTAATGGACCCGGTGCTTAAAAAAGAGATCCCGTTTATGGCCCACTTCGATGTACAGGTTATGGGTGCCATCGTGCTTCACCAGGGAAAAATTGCGGAGATGAAAACAGGGGAGGGAAAAACCCAGGTAGCAGCGATGGCTGCGTATCTGAACGCCCTGTCGGGAAAGGGTGTCCATGTTATAACTGTCAACGACTATCTTCCCAGACGTGACAGTGAGTGGATGGGGAGGATTTTCAGATTTCTGGGATTGACAGTAGGTTGTCTGGACATTACAGAACCTCACAGCCCTGAGAGACGGCAGGCTTACGAGGCTGATATCACTTTTGGAACAAACAATGAGTACGGCTTTGATTACCTTCGCGACAATATGGCTTCCTCTCCCGAGCATTGCGTGCAGAGAGAGCTCAATTTTGCCATAATTGACGAGGTTGACAATATTCTTGTTGACGAAGCGAGAACCCCCCTGATTATTTCCGGACAGGTAACAAGATCAAACAAGGAATACGATGAACTGAAGCCGCGGGTTGCAAAGCTGGTCAATGCGCAGACCCAGTTAGTCCAGAGAATTATCGGTGAGGCAGAGGAGCTTTTAAAGCAGGAAGGCAAAGAGTATGAGTGCGGCTTTAAAATGTTGATCGTAAAGAGGGGCTCACCTAAAAACAAGCGGCTTGCCAGAATGCTTAAGGAACCCGGTGTGGCAAAGTACATGAAAACCGTGGAAACCGATTATCTGCGCGAAAGGAAACTCCACGAGATCGATGAGGAGCTTTTTTACACAATCGATGAATCGGGGCACAGCGCAGAGCTTACCGAAAAGGGACGTGCGCTTGTAAGCGGAAGCAATACTGATTTCTTTGTAGTTCCCGATCTGGCTGAGACCGTAGGGGAAATCGACAACGATCCATCACTCAGTGATGATGAAAAGGCGGCAAGGAAAGAAGAGTCGCATCGTCAGTACGCCGAACGTTCTGAGAGAATACACAGCACAAGTCAGCTTTTAAAAGCGTATTCTCTTTTTGAGCGTGATGTCGATTATGTGGTGCAGGATGGCCAGATACTGATAGTGGATGAATTTACCGGGCGTATTCTTCATGGCCGGCGCTACAGCGAAGGACTGCATCAGGCCCTGGAGGCCAAAGAGGGAGTGAAGGTAGCTGGTGAGAATCAGACCCTGGCCACTATTACATTTCAGAATTTTTTCAAGATGTACAGTAAAGTTGCGGGAATGACCGGTACTGCTGTGACAGAAGCCGGGGAGTTCAATGAAATCTACAAACTCGATGTAGTGACTATTCCCACAAACCGTCCGCAGGTCAGACGCGATTACAATGACGAAATATACAAAACACAAAGAGAAAAGTACAATGCGGTTGTCAAAGAGATTAAGGAGATGAGTGAGCTTGGAAGGCCTGTTCTGGTCGGCACCACATCGATTGAGAAATCAGAGCTTTTAAGCAAGCTTCTGCAGCGTGCGGGAGTGGAGCATGAGGTCTTGAATGCCAAGCATCACGCCAAGGAAGCCGCTATAGTGGCTCAGGCAGGAAGGCTTGGCGCAGTCACTATTGCCACAAATATGGCGGGACGTGGTACAGACATTGTTCTGGGTGGTAATTTCGAGATCTTGTCAAACCATGAACTTCTCAAAGAGGGGATTGAACCTGATGAACTGACTCTTGAGGAGAAACGTAAAAAGTACGCCAAACTGTATGAAAAGACAAAAGAGGAGCATGAAAAAGTAGTCAGCCTCGGTGGACTTCACATAATCGGAACAGAGCGTCATGAGAGCCGCCGTATAGACAATCAGTTAAGAGGACGTTCCGGCCGCCAGGGAGATCCGGGATCTACAAAGTTTTTCCTCTCTCTCGATGACGATCTGATGAGAATTTTCGGCTCTGAGAGGATTGCTGCAATCATGGATCGTCTGGGAGCCGAGGAGGGAGAGGTGATCTCCCATTCGATGGTTTCTCGCGCAATAGGAAATGCTCAGAAGAGAGTCGAGGGGCGGAATTTCGAGATCAGAAAGCATCTTAAAGAGTACGATGATGTGATGAATCTCCAGAGGATGGAGATCTATGGTTTACGTCAGAGAATATTGCGTGGTGAAGACCTGAGAGAGGAGATCCTTGACCAGATCGCAGCCTGTCTGGAGGGGATAGTACTGAGGCATACCCGAGAGGGGAAGTTTCCTGAGAACTGGGATCTTCAGTCACTTTACGCAGAAATTCAGACTACTTTCGGAATTACATACAGGATCGCTGAAGCGGAAGCCGGGAGTAAGACACAGGACAGCCTCTTTGATGATATCTGGAAGCTTGTAAAGGAGAAATACCAGGAGAAGGAGCGCAGGTTCGGTTCAGCAGTAATGCGTCAGTTCGAACGCGGTGTTTTTCTCATGGTAATTGACAATCTCTGGAAAGATCATCTCTACGAGATGGATCATCTCAAGGGTGGTGTGCAGTACAGGGCTTACGGCCAGAAAAATCCTCTTTACGAGTATCAGCGGGAGGGTTTAAAGCTTTTTGAGGAGCTTCGTGACAGCATCGCAAAAGAGGTTTCAAATTACATATTCCGTCTGGAGGGTGTCCAGCAGGGACCATCACGGGATGTAGATCACTCCAGGACAGTGCACAGCGATTTTGACATCTACTCCTCAGCTGGTGTTCAGTCAAGAGGTCCCGAATCCCGTGCCGCTCAGCCGCAGCTTATTACCAACCGGGTTTCATCACCTCATACTGTGGTCAGGTCAGCGGTGCAGGCCGGACGTAATGATCCTTGTCCCTGCGGCAGTGGCAAGAAGTACAAGAAATGTTGTGGTGCAGTATGAGAGGGTTGTTTTTCACCTTCGAAGGGATTGACGGGTGCGGGAAGAGTACCCAGTTAAAGGAGATCGCTTTACGGCTTGAAAGAAAGGGTGTACCGGTGTTGACTACAAGAGAACCCGGTGGTACCCCTGTAGCGGAGAAAATAAGGGAGATACTTATCTCTCCGGAAAATTCAGAAATGGTAAACGAGTGCGAACTCTTTCTATATCTTGCTGCCAGGGCGCAACATGTAAGGGAGAAGATTATCCCAGCCCTCCAGAAGGGTATGATTGTGCTTTGTGATCGGTTTCAGGAGGCTACATTTGCATACCAGGGGTTTGGCAGAGGGCTTTCTCTTTCGTTTCTGCAGCAGTTAAACAGTTTTGCCACAGACGGGCTGATACCGGATCGTACCTTTATTTTTGATGTTCCGGTGGAGATCTCGGGTCAGCGGATGGATCAGATGAAAAAGAAAAAAGATCGTCTGGAGCAGAACGGGCCGGAATTTTACGAAAAGATCCGTAAAGGGTACCTTTTTATGGCTGAGAAACAGTCCGGGAATTGTGTGTTGATCGATGGATGTCAGGAGGTTTCCCGGATATCGGATCAGGTGTGGGAAGAGATTGCGAAACTTCTTGGTTAAATCATTCAAAATGATTTTAAAAAACAGGAATTGTTATTGCTTCCTGATGTATTTTTAGAAATTGCACTCTAACCTGAAATCAAGGAAGCTGGTCCGGTTTTATTTTCCTGTAAAAACTACAGACGGGCAGAATCCGGATTATTTTTTTATGAACATGTAGATTCAGGAGACATAATGGAAAAGCAGGAACATCCCAGAAAAACCCTGATTGGCAGAGCGCCGTTTACCGGTATTGTAATCATGATAGTAGTTGTAGCCGGGCTGGTGGTGGATGCTACCAGGGCAGACGGGGACAGTTTCTATTCAGATATAATCCGTCTGGATAATGTCGCCACAAAAATACATCAGAATTATGTTGAGGAGATGCCCTCTAAGGACCTTATTGACAATGCTATCCGTGGGATGCTTCAGATACTCGATCCCCACACAAGTTATTTCGAGGCCAAGCAGTATGAGGAGCTGAAGATTCATACTGAGGGTAAGTTTGGAGGGTTGGGGATTCAGATCTCTATCCGGGACAAGGTGCTTACAGTGATGACTCCGATAGCTGGTACACCTGCATCGAGAGCCGGAATTCAGTCGGGTGACCAGATCATAAAGATCGACGGGAAACCCACTGCGGGAATAACCATTGACAATGCCGTAAAGAAGCTGCGCGGAGAGCCCAATACAAAAGTTTCTATCACTATACGCCGCAAAGGTGAACCGAAGGATATCGATTACACGATCGCCCGGGAGATAATAACGATCAAGTCTGTTCCTTACTACGGGGTTCTCAGCAATGATATCGGGTATGTTCATCTGCAGACTTTCTCCCAGGAAGCAGGGGCAGAGGTAGAGAGAGCGGTCAAAGAACTTTTGAAGAAGAATATCAAGGGACTGGTATTTGATCTGCGCCACAATCCCGGCGGACTTCTTCCTCAGGCGATAGAGGTGGCAGAGAAATTTCTTCCCAGAAAGGCTCTTGTGGTATCTACCCGGGGAAGAATACGGGGGCAGAATAAAGAGTTTTACTCAGCCAGTCAGCCTGTTTTGCCGGAAAATCTTCCTCTGGCAGTGCTGGTAGACTATGCCAGTGCCAGCGCCTCCGAGATTGTCGCAGGGGCGATTCAGGACTGGGACAGAGGAATAGTTTTAGGTGACACTACTTTCGGCAAGGGATCTGTTCAGAGCATTCTTCCTCTAGATAAAACTCATCACCTGAAGCTTACTACTGCTTTTTACTATACACCGTCAGGACGATGTATCAACCGGCCGGAAAATGCCATAAGAGGAGGCAGCGGGTCTGATATTTCCAGCGAAGAGGAAGAACTGGAAAAGAGCGAAACTGAAGAGGAATCCAAGGCAAAGGATACCAAGATCGATACTACGCAGTACAAGACTAAAAACGGCAGAATCGTTTATGGAAGCGGAGGTGTGATTCCTGATTCTGTTGTTGAGCAGAGGATTCCCAGCTTTCCGGTAAGGTCATTGTTTGGCAAGGATGCATTCTTCCAGTTCGCGAATCTGGAGTACCCTCGTTTGAAGAAGAAAAAGATCAAAATCGATGGAAACTTTCAGATCACAGATGAAATCATGAAGGATTTCTATAATTACCTCGATTCTGTAAAGTTTAACTACCAGAGTCTTTCTCAGCTCCGTTATGAGGAATTCAAGCTGGGTACTGGATTGAAGGATACCACAGATTCTACCGGTAAGAGTATCTCTATCTACCCTGAGAAGCCCAATTGGTCTCAGTCGGAACTCGAGGAACTGAAAAAGATATCATCAAAGCTGGATTCGATTCTCACGGTTGAAAGCAAGAGGTCACTCTCGGAAAACGAGTCGGAGATAAAGAGATATCTTCGTGAGGCTCTGCTTGTGCGGGAATTCGGCCAGGACCATGAAATATATTATCGATCGAAACTTACTGAGGATGAGCAGATGAAGGCGGCAATAAATATACTGGTTGATACAAACACTTACAGTAAATTGCTCAATCCTAAGGCAATAAAGCAGGCAGAGGTAAAAAAGTAGAAATTTCTGGGTGATATACTGTGAGGCTGTTCTGAAAAAAGAGCAGCTTTTCTGCTTCCTTGTTTCTCTTCAGTGAAGCCCGGTCTGACACCCGCTGTTAAATTTTACGGTAAGCATTTTCAACAGGAGAATGTATGATACACAAGATGCGGGAGATGGCTCCCACAATAATGATGATTATTCTGATCGCTTTCGTTGGTGGAACAATTTTTCTGGACTGGGGGATGAATCTCTCCGGAAGAAAATCCACTATGACGGCTGCCGGCAAGATAAACGGCAGGGAGGTTCCGCTTACCTATTTCGATCATCAGGTCAACATCGAGCGTCAGAGGCTTCAGGAGGGTGGAAGAGAAGTTTCTCCTTTTCAGTACAGGATGATTCCGGGTCAGATCTGGGAGAGAGAGGTTAATCGCATACTCACACAGGAGGTCATCTCCAGAATGAAACTCGGTGCATCTGCGGATGAGGTTTTTGATTACCTGAAGAAAAATCCGCTGCCGGGAATCGACACAGTTTCCGCTTTTCAGACTGACGGGGTATTTGATACCAGTAAATATGTTCAGTTCCTTAACAGCCCTGAAAACTACGACTATTATCCCTGGCTTAGAGAGATAGAATCTTATGCCGAACAGGTGGTAGTACCTGCGCAGAAATTAGAGAACATAATGAATGCGGGTGTAATCCCCAGTAAGGCTGAAGTCGAATATCAGTACCTTCAGGACCATCAGAAAATCAAATATGAATATCTGAAAGTGAACAGCAACGCTTTCAAGGTTGACTCCTCGTCAATTAACGATGTCATGGTGAGAAAGTACTATGAGGCTCACAAGGACAGTTTTGTCACTAAAGAGCAGGCTGATCTTTATTATGTCAAATTTGAGAAAAAAGCCACTGAAAATGACTATAGATTTTATGAGCAGGAATTGACCGATCTTAAAGACAAGATTATGTCCTCCGGGCAGCCACTTGCCGAGTCTTTCGCAGAAGAGGCAAGAGTGGAATCGGATGATCCGGGAAGTGTCACAAATGGAGGAGATCTGGGCTGGTTCAGGAAAGGTACGATGGTACCAGAGTTTGATTCTGTTGCCTTCTCGGCCGATGTTGGTACGATAGCAGGGCCGGTCAAGACACAGTTCGGGTATCATCTGATACTTGTTGAGGCCAGAGAGAAAAAGGATGGAGAATTACAGGTCAAGGCTCGTCATATTCTGAGGAAAATTGTTCCTACGATGGAAACCCTGGATCTTCTTGCAGAGCAGGCTGACAGTCTGAGGATTGATATGGTGGAGAAGGGTTTTGTGGAGGCAGTGAAGGCGAGAGGTGATCTGATACTAGATTCCACAGGTTTTTTCAAAAAAGGCGATCCAATTCCCGGAATCGGATTTGTTTCCGGAGTCGGCCAGTTCACTTTCGGACCTGAGCGTGGTGCCATATCTGAGAGACTTGAGAACAACGATGCCATCTATCTTTTCTCAGTTAAAAGAAGGCTGAAGAAGGGTACACTTCCACTGGAAGATGTGCGGGAGAACATCGTAGAAACCCTTACGAACAATTATAAGAAAGCTGCGGCAAAGGAATTTGCAGACAGTCTTCTCAAGAAAATCGACGGTAATGATTCTCTGGGGACATATTCAGCTCCGGAATCCGGAGTTTTGGCAGGAGTCACAGATACGATTTCACTTTCGGGTTTTGTTCCCGGAATCGGCAGCAACAACAAAGTCACAGCCACTGCTTTCGCACTGGGTGAAGGGAAGCTCTCCGGTGTGATCGAGCATGGAGAAAATTATTATATTGTAAAAACACTGTATAAAGAGGGTGTTGACTCGATTCCATGGGACTCTCCAGAGATCGAGCAGATAAGAGACAGACTGACCCAGCAGTCTAAGCAGAAGGTATATTACGACTGGTATATCGCATATAAAAACAAATCGGATATCAAGAGTAACGTAGACGACCTTTATCTGGACTGATAAGATTTAATTATTGACTTTCCATAACGGGGCTCTTTTCTGTGGCCCCGTTCAATTTTTCCTTTCCTGTTTTTTCGTTTTTTTTTCTTTTTTTTCCGAAGCTGTATTCCAAAATCAGATCTTTGTGACTGAATTTCCCGATTTGCAAAATCGCCAAAGGAACCATCCATGAGCTTCGAAAAATTTTTCAGACCAAAATCTGTAGCTGTAGTAGGAGCCTCTGCTGATCCGGCAAAGGTGGGGAACAATGTTCTTGTTAACATTATCGACGGGGGATATGAGGGAGCGATCTATCCAGTCAACCCCAAAGCCGATGTGATAAACGGGAAAAAGTGTTACCCGTCTCTTGGTGCTATCCCCGGAGAGGTCGATCTGGCGGTAATAGTCATCAAAAGGAATCTTGTGATTCCTGTTCTTAAGCAATGTGCAGAGAAGAATATACGAGCTGTTATAGTCATTACGGCCGGTTTCGCGGAAACAGGAGAGGAGGGGAGAAACCTTCAGAGGGAGATTCAGCAGATTGCCCGCGAAAATAATATGACTCTGATGGGGCCAAACTGTCTGGGGCTGATAAATCCCTGGCACAGGCTTAATGCTGCTTTTGGTCAGCCTCTGGATAAGGCCGGCCCTATAGCCATGATCTCTCAATCCGGGGCACTCATTGCAGCGATTCAGGATCTAGCCGTAAGTAATGGAATAGGATTCTCTATTCTGGCGTCACTTGGAAACAAGGCAACACTTGACGAGGTAGATTTTCTCCACGAGTTGCAGAAGGATTCCCATACCAGGGTAATAGCCGCGTACCTGGAGGATATTACCCGTGGCCAGGAGTTCATGAAAGTTGCTGAAAGAGTAAATAAAACCAAGCCCATAGTTATCCTGAAGGCAGGGAGGACATCTGGAGGAGCCAGGGCAGCATCATCGCATACCGGAAGTCTTGCCGGTTCAGACAGTGCTTATGCCAGTGCTTTTGAGAGGGCAGGTGTTATCAGGGTAGATTCAATAGAACAATTGTTTGACATTTCATCAGCATTGGCTTATCAGCCGCTTCCCGCGGGAAACAGAATTGGTGTGGTGACAAATGCAGGCGGGCCCGGAATCATGATGACAGATGCAATCGAGATGGAAGAACTGAAGATGGCAACGCTTGATGAAGACACTACAGAAGCACTGAGAAAAATACTTCCGTCTGCTGGTTCTGTCGCCAATCCGGTTGATGTGCTGGGGGATGCAGGAGGGGAACTTTACGGGAAAGCGGCAGAACTGCTTTTGAAGAGTGATTCAGTTGACGGGCTTATTGTAATTCTGACACCACAGACAATGACAGAGGTCGAAAAAACTGCACAGGTTATAGTTGATGTTTGTCGTAAGTACTCCAAACCGGTGTTTGCCTGTTTTATGGGAGCGGATATTGTCGAAAAAGGAATAAAGATTCTCAGGGAGAACAGGATTCCTCAGTATGAGGTTCCTGAAAGGGCAGCCAGGGCGATGAGGGAGATGGTGAATTTCAGCAGATACAAATCCCGTCCTGTAAGGGTTGTCCAACGCTTTGCTGTTAATAAAATCCCCGTAACCAGGATCATAAACAGAAGTATTGACATGGGCGTTTTTGAGATCGGTGAAACTGACGCAAAAGAGATAATGAGAGCATACAATTTCAATGTGCCGTCCGGAATGCTTGCCGCGACAGTCGAGGATGCTGTAAGGTTTGCAAATCAGGCCGGTTATCCGGTTGTCATGAAGATCTCAAGCCCTGATATACTGCACAAATCGGATGTAGGTGGGGTTAAAGTTGGACTGAAGAGTCCATCTGAGGTTGAGGATGCTTTCGAGTTGATGATGATGCGGGTAAAGAGGAGAATGCCTGAGGCTGAGATCAGAGGGGTGCTTATTGAGAAGATGATAAGCGGGGGCAGGGAGGTAATTCTGGGAATGAAGAAGGACAGGCAGTTCGGGCCTGTTCTGATGTATGGACTGGGGGGGATTTTTGTGGAGGTTCTGAAAGACGTGTCTTTTGCGCTGGCTCCGGTAACTACTGAGGAGTGTTTCAAGATGATTTCCCGGACCAGATCATATAAACTCCTCACAGGAGCCAGAGGAGAAAAACCGGTTGATATACCATCAATTGTCACTAATCTTCAGCGGCTATCACAGTTGGTAATTGATTTTCCGGAAATTGAGGAAGTTGACATAAATCCGCTGAAGGTCGGGCAGAAGGGTGAAGAGGCTTTTGTTGTGGATGCAAGAATAATTCTGTCAAAGGAAAGAGGTTAAACATGCTGTCCTGGCAGGAAATGTACATGAAAAAGCAGCTTACGGCAAAAGAGGCGATAGGAAGGATAAAGGCAGGAGACCGGATTTTTATCGGGGGAGGGTGCAGCCAGCCGCAGATGCTTGTGCGGGAACTGGCTGACCCGCAGAACAGTATCACTGATGCGGAAATCTATCAGTTCTTAAGCATGGGGGATGTATCATATACCAATGAGGAGTTATCCCGCAAATTCAGGCTTTCCAGTTTCTTTGTCTCTTCACAAATAGAGAATGTCATAAACAGCGGCCACGGTGATTACATCCCTGTTCACCTTTCAAACATCCCTTCGTTGTTTAAATCCGGTCGTATCCCTCTGGATGTAGCACTGATTCAGACTACTCCTCCAGACCGTAACGGAAATCTGAGTCTTGGCGTATCGGTTGACATTATTAAGTCTGCTGTTGAGAACAGTCTTCTTGTAATAGCTGAGGTAAATGAAAGGATGCCCAGAACAATGGGGGATTCCTTTATCTCTTTAGAGCAGGTAGATGCAATAGTTCTCAGCAGTGGAGAGATCCTGGAGTACCGGCTTCCGGAAGATGATCCGGTTATAGAGGCAATTGCCGGAAATGTGGTATCCCTGATAGAGAATGGCTCTACTCTGCAGGTGGGGACTGGTCCAATAGCTCAGAGTATTTTCCGGTTTCTCGGAGAGAAGAGGGATATAGGGATACATAGCGAGATGATCGGTGATTATGTTGTTGATCTTATTGAGAGCGGGGTTATAAATGGTTCTGAAAAGACTCTCAACCGGGGAAAGATAACTGCCAGTTTCTGCATGGGTACCCGGAATCTGTATGATTTTATCAACGAAAACCCTGTATTTGAATTCAGACCATCTGAATATGTAAACGATCCCGATATAATCAGCCGACATCGTAGGATGGTTGCCGTGAACGAAGCTTATGAAGTTGACATGACCGGACAGGTGTGTGCGGATTCATCGGGATATGGGTTTTCAGGCGGTGCAGGCGGTATGATCGATTTTGCACGTGGTGCATCGGGATCTCCTGACGGCAAGGCAATTATTGCGCTGCGTTCTACAAGTAAAGACGGGAGAGTTTCGCGGATAGTGCCCAGGCTTACAGAGGGATCCGGGGTAATGCTGAGCCGTGCGGATGTGCGTTATGTGGTTACAGAGTACGGTGTAGCTGATCTTTTCGGCAAGAGTGTACGAGAGAGAGTTCTTGCTCTTTGTGAAATCGCTCATCCGGACTTCAGGAATGAAATCCTCAGTGAAGCCAGAAATCGCCATTATATCTTCCCTGACCAGAAAGAGCTCCCTGGTGTCCGTTACCCATCTGAATATGAGACGAGCAGGGTTCTGGAGGACGGGACTGAGCTTTTTTTCAGACCTGTAAAGCCAAGTGATGAGAAGGCTATCAGGGATATGTTTTATAGTTTGTCGGAGCAGTCTGCAGAGTTCCGTTTTTATCAATCAACAAGGGCTTTTTCCCATAAATTTACCCAGGAGTTTGCTGTAATCGACTATTCCAGGGACATGGCCATAGCTGCACTGGTGAAGGATCCGGGAGGGGAGCAGATAATCGGTACCGCGCATTATTTTCTTAATCCGGCAACGATGAAGGCGGATGTGACGTTTGTGGTAAGAGATGACTGGCAGGCAAGGGGTGTAGGCACTTGTCTGCTTTCAATACTGATTGACATTGCCCGCAGACGGGGTCTCACAGGTTTTGAGGCCAGGGTAGGTATAGAGAACAGCCTGATGCTTTCAGTATTTTATAATTCAGGTTACAGGATCTCAACCAGGCGGGAGGGAGATTTCTACCTGATAGATTTCAACTTTAAGGAACGGAAGCAGGGAGAGACGTGAAAGAGTTTCTGAATGTGGCAATTGAGGCTGCCCGGGAGGCAGGCGGTTTTCTGCTGGAGAATTTCGGGCAGACAAAGAAAATCGAGCGTAAAGTAGATCAGAGCCTTGTCACAGAGATTGACAGGGAATCCGAGCGGATTATCACGAGAATCCTTCGTTCCTCCTTTCCAAATCATGGAATAGTGGGAGAGGAGGGGGCAAGCAGGGAGTCAAGCAGTGAGGATGGGTATGTGTGGGTGGTGGATCCTCTTGACGGGACCCACAATTTTGTCAAGGGTATAGGGATGTATGGGGTCTCTATAGGACTTATAAGAGGGGAAGAGTTTATTGCCGGTGTGATAAATCTTCCCTCGAATGGTGAACTTTACTGGGCAGAAAAAGGTGCTGGTGCCTTTAAGAACGGGGAGCGTATCAGTGTTTCCACAGTAAATGAACTCAGGGACTGTACGGTTTCCTACGATTCAGGGATGAGAAGCGGGGCTGAGCGGAAGATCGATGTTTTAAAGAAGCTTGCTCCGGAAGTCTTAAATGTCCGCATGTTTGGTGCCTCTGTGCGAAATCTCACATATCTTGCAGAGGGAAAAGTTGATGCTGTAATAGAGTTCGATGACAAGATATGGGATTTCACGGGTGGAGCGGTGATTGTGCTGGAGGCAGGCGGGAGGATCACGGATCATTCAGGCAGGCCTTTTTTTCCACAGAACAACTGTTATTTAGCATCGAACGGCCCCATTCACGATTCTCTTCTTGAAATGTTTTCCGGACTGGAATGTTGAATTATGGGCATGGATGCGTTCTGGCTCTGTTTTGTGCCTCTTTTTGTTGCTGTCGATGCTTTCGGGGTGCTGCCGCTTTTTCTCTCTTTTACCGAGGGAATTGAGCAGAAGCGCCTTAGAACCCTTATAACTGTTTCTGTTATAACTGCCACTGTAGTTGGTCTACTGTTTCTTTTAATCGGTGAAGTTGTTTTGAGGATGCTGGGGATAACGGTTGCGGATTTCATGATAGCAGGCGGGATAATACTTTTTCTGATATCAATCAGCGACATAGTGACTGTTGAGAAACCTCTTCGCAGGGTGCAGACTCAAACACTGGGCCCTGTTCCCATCGGCGTGCCGCTTATAGTCGGGCCGGCAGTTCTTACCACGATAATGCTTCTCTCCAGACAGTATGGCCTTCTGCCAACTGCAATTGCCATGGTTGCGAACATACTCATTGCTGGAATTCTCTTTTTCACCTCTGGATATGTGATAAAACTTATCGGCACCGCAGGATCAACGATTCTCTCCAAGATTTCAAGCCTCTTTTTGGCGGCAATAGCGGTTATGATGGTGAGGAAGGGGATGATGATGTTTTTTTGAATTTGAAGCAGTGGGAATATTTGCTTTTTTCATCGTAATTGAGAAAATTCTTATTTCCCCATGCTACAAGATATATGGAGATTCATCAACTTCACTATTGGAGAGCAAATTTCCGAAATAAGTAATGGTTTTATAGCTTTAGCAGGTTATAAGAAACAAGGATACGGCACGACTACTTTAGCCTTGCGGTTTAATCCATCAGGAGATACTGTCTGCAGCCGCATATTTGATATTCCAGAACAAAATGGTCCCTCTGCACTTTTTACCCCCATTATTGCGGTTGTTTTAAATACTCAGCCTGATGATGGCGGATATCTTGATTTGTGCCTTCTTAAGACAGATTCAATGTTTAATGTCTTGTGGAGTAAAGTTTATGATTTCAATGATATGCTGCTTTAAAAAAATCATACCTGCTAACGATGGCGGTTTTATCGCTTGTGGTGATTCTATTATTCATTGTAATGACACATGGGATATTATTCTGATGAAATTTGATCAGGAGGGTGACACAATAGGACAAGAGAATACGTGACGGGAAAGCAGAAGTAGCTCAATCTGTAAGAGTTTTATCTGATGGCAACATTTTGGTTGGATGTGTAATAAAATCCAGCAGTGGCATAAACAATGACTGGGATGCATTGATGATTAAATTGAACAGTGATGGCGATTTTATGGAAAGTGTAACAGCCAGGTTTGAAGAGACTGTGGCTTTTTATTCCAGTGTCATTGACGAAGGTAAAATGATATTTTGTGGTGCAGAATTAAATGATCAAAAAATGGATATGGATGGAGTGATTTTCAAGATGACACTTCCTGTAACAATTTCAAAAAGATATGTTTATCCAAGGAACACCGCTTTGAAAGAACCTGTTGTTTCTATATATGACCTGTTTGGCAGGCATATTAACTCAGGAAAATACTCCAGAAAAAATAGCAGTGGTATTTATGTCGTAACAGGTGAAAAAAAGAGATCTATTGTTTCAGTGAATTTGAGAAATTCGGGCAACGGAACAAATGTTTTTCCATTGCATCCCTCTTTCTGATGCCCAAATCAACTTTCAGCAGAACTCTTTTCTTCCATTTTATTATTCCGGCAATTGAATATTTCTCATTCTATGCTGCGTAATTGACAAGTTTATGTTGAAAGAAATTCTTAACTTTATTCTTTTTCTTCTGCAAGCCTTTCATGTATTTACGGAGGCTTGTC
>JAAYIG010000061.1 GCA_012523595.1 Fibrobacter sp. | reverse complement strand
TGTTGTATTTATATTATAACATTGCAGGCCTTGAAGGTTAATTCTTTTCAAAATGCTTTAAATATTCGTTCCCCATCCGGCTACGCACAGATCTGGTATATAAAAGGATGGTATTTGTTTGAAACAGATAAGCGGTATAATTTTACTCCTTTTTGTTCTGATTTCAGGATGCAGGAAAGATGTTCCTGAGTCTGAAGCACGTGCAATTTCCACGGATAAGGAGAAGGCCGACACAATAACCATCTCCTTTTATAATGTTGAAAACCTTTTTGATCTCAACTATGACGGGCTGGAGTACCCTGAATACAAGCCAGGCACATCGAACTGGGACCGGGAAATACAGAGGAAAAAAGTGGAAAATACCGCATCGGTTATCTCCGCAATCGATGCCGATGTTGTGGCGCTCTGTGAAGTGGAAAATGGAAACGCGCTGAAACAGTTGAAAAATGCCCTTGCCAGGAGGGGAAAGAACTACCCGTTCATGGTAATCGGAGAGGGGGTGGAAAAAACAATTACCTGTACAGCTATACTTTCGAAATACCGTCTTGTAAAGTATGGGCAAATCCCGGTGGTTCTTGGAGGAAAAGCAAAAACCAGATGTATTCTTGAAGCAGATCTTCAGATCGGGAAATCATCATTAAAACTGTTTGTAAATCACTGGCCTTCAAAGAACTATCCTGAATCATTCCGTATAAAAGCTGCAGAGACACTGCGTTCACGTTTATTGAGTCTCCAGGAGGGAACAGATTATGTTCTGCTGGGTGATTTTAACTGTGACTATGATGAATATTTGAAGCTGAAGGTTTTCGGTCATGATGACACTGATGGCAGAACCAGCATCAATCATGTGCTTAATACTGTCAGAGATGGGAACCGTTTTGTAACAGAAAGGGATTTCGCGGATGGAATCACCGGAATGCACTACGATCTCTGGCTTGAACTGCCCGAGACAGAACGGATGAGCTATGTTTTCAGGGGTAATTATCAGACTCCTGATCATATCATCCTGCCTGCATCGCTTTACGATTCCAGAGGCATCTCATATATCGATAACAGCTTCAGGGTATTTACCTGGGATGGGCAACTGATAAGAAATGGAAAGCCCTACAGATGGCAGACAAGATGGAAAAAGAAGAGAAAAATGCACACCGGGGAGGGTTATTCTGACCATCTTCCGGTCTGCGCTTCGTTTGTAAACAAATCTTTTCAGTTTGACAGCCTTTCGGAGGCATTTCAGGACAGAATCTCCGGGGCAGATGCTATTGATTCCGGGGGATTTGAAAGTTCTTCCGAGGGTTGGGTTTCCTGCAATTCAGGAGTAAGTCTTTTCAGGGATACTGTATCTGTTAAGGATGGAAAATTCTGTCTGCGTATCAGCGGAGATGCACGAAAGGCAAACAGCAGCGCCTCAAAAGCTATACTGAGGAGAAATGGTGCTGAGAAAACAATCAGATTTAACCTGAGGGGAAACGGGAAGGTTTCTTTCAGGATTCGTAAGGCTGGTGGTGACTGGGTATACTATAATCCACCTTCTTTCAAGCCCTCCAGCAGTGCCCGTTATTCTGAGGTCCGGTTTGACAGTTGGAAAGAAGTGGCACTTGAGGTTGCTGACCAGGTGGCAAAAGAGGTGGAACTGGAGACCAGAGTCGGGAAGAATTCCCCGTTTTGCTTCTGGGTTGATAATGTTGTGTGGTGAGAGTCAATACAATGACCAGGAGAGCGATCCAGAAAAGATGTATTCGGGTAAAAAAGACCGGTTGGACTCTTTTGTGCCCGGCAAAGCGCGTTCTTAATCGTAATTGAAGAAATGGAAAAGGGCTGTTAAGAGTTCGGGCAGGATGGATAAAGAGAGATGAATTCTCCAAGGACAATTTTCCATATTGACATGGATGCTTTTTTTGCTTCAATAGAGCAGAGGGACAATCCTGAATACAGGGGTAAACCTGTAATTGTGGGTGCCCGTCCTGGTTTCAGGGGAGTAGTTTCAACTGCCAGTTATGAGGCACGCAAATACGGGGTTCACTCTGCGATGCCTGTCAATGAGGCATACAGGCGCTGTCCTCAGGGAATTTTTGTGACTCCGAGGGGGAGAGTGTACGCGAGCGTATCAAAGGCGATAATGAGTATCTTCGAGAGGTTTTCTCCCTGTGTGGAACAGGTTTCGGTTGACGAGGCATTTCTGGATATGAGCGGGACCGAGAGGCTTTATGGATCTGCTCTTAATGCAGCTAAGGAGATTTCAGAGAGAATAAAGGTTGAACAGAAATTAACCGGTTCTATTGGAGTAGCTCCGAACAAATTTCTGGCAAAAATAGCATCGGATATGAACAAGCCAAACGGTATTACCATTGCACCATTCGATCCTGATCAAATAAAGAAATGGCTGGCGCCAATGCTGGTTCAGAAGATCTGGGGGGTGGGGAAGAAGAGTGCAGAGGCGCTTGCGAGGATGGGAATATGCACGATCGGTGATCTTCAGGAGTTGTCAATAGAGTATCTTGAGGAACGGTTTGGTAAAAATGGGGTTTCGCTTTTCGATCTCTGCAGGGGGATAGATGATCGTCCGGTGGGAAATGAAGAATCTATTAAATCCATATCCCGCGAACACACATTCAATGTTGATTCACAGGACAGGGGACAATGGCAGGAGGTACTGTTTTCACTGGTTCAGGATGTTTCAAAGCGGGCGCGTTCCTATGGAGTAAAGGGACAGACTGTTTTTATCACCTGGCGCAGACCCGATTTCAGCAGGCACAGCCGGAGGAAACCACTTCCCTTTGCCACAAATGCTGCAAAATTGATCTATGAAAGTGCTTTTGAACTTCTTGAAGAGCTCAGAGAGCGCTCGCTGAGACTTCTGGGTGTGGGGATAACTGGTCTTGATGAAGCGGTGCAGACCGACCTTTTTGCACAGAAATCTCTGGAGTCACTGGAGGCTTCAGAGGCTGCCGTCGATAGAATCGTGGCCCGGTTCGGGAAAAAGGTCATCGGGAAGGGCAGGGAAGTGGGCAGGAAGAGGGATCTCGATTCGTTTGATTAAGGGTCATTCTGGTTTTCTCCCGGTACACCGCATCCTGAACATCTATCCTCTGTCCCGGTCGGTATCAATATCTGCATCGGAATCGGAATCAGCATCGAGAGGTATGTACCTTAGAATTTTAAACCTTTTTCCCTGTTTAAAATCAGGTAAATCAGATTTCTTTAATCATCAAAATCAGTGGTCAAAATACTCTTTTCTGTTTAAAACCAGTTAAACCATTTCATAGAATTATAATCAGAACAAGAAATTTTCTTTTACAGCTAAACAAATCTATCCTTCAATCGGGTGAATCAAGGTCAGGTGTTGCAATGCTATCGAAGTTAATTCATATTTAGTATTGCATTGGAGGTAAATGGGTATGATAAGTGTCATAACATGCTGGAGAAGGCCGATTCCACAGTCGATTCAGGAGAGGAATATTTTCAGGACAGCGGGTGTGGATCATGAGTATATCATGATTGATGGAAGCAATGGGATTGGTTTGGCTGCAGCTTACAATCAGGGGATAGCCAGAGCGCGCGGTGATGTTTTTGTTTTTATTCCGGAAGAACTTTTCTTCATGAAGATGAACTGGGGTTTAATTCTGGAGAAAAAGTTTGCTGATGATCCCTGGTTAGGGGTGATTGGTGTCGCCGGAACGCAATTTCTTTATGCTGACAAGTACTCCTGGACTGCTGCCGGTCGTCCGTTTGTAAAGGGCAGGGTAGTTTATCATCTGCAGAATGGTGATTTCTTTGCGGTTGTATTCTCTCCTGAGAACGGTGATTCTCCGGTAGTTGCAGTCGATGGAGTATTTATGGCTGTCAGGACATCACTTTTCCAGAATATTTGTTTTGATGAGGAAACTTTTGATGACTGCCATTTCTGGGATCTGGATTTTTGCATGCAGGCAAATCAGGTGAGCAGAATCATGGTGACGACTGATATTGTTGTAAAGTGGCGTTCTCAGAATGTTTTTGACAAAGCCTGGAACTCTTACGGCCAGAAATTTCTTTTCAAACATCAGGACAAACTGCCGATCAGTTGTGTAGATGCTGTTCCTGATCCTCAGAATTATGTTTCCAGCCAGTGTGTGAATCTCAAAGGGAAAGCACCAATAGAGACAATCTGCTGAGTATTGTCTCTATCTGTTTCCCCTGTCTGTTTCTGCTTGTTTAATATCGGGCATTATCCCATAATATTGTCTGAGACTCCTTCTGATCGGTATCGGTATCGGCATCGAAATAGAATCGATTCCGATTACGACGTTGGACAAACATATGATGTCTGACATAATTAAGAGCTAATAGTTTTTTAGAAAACATTCGATATATAGAAGCCGCTTCCGGCTTTTTCGTGGGTAGCCCCAACATATTGTGTCTAAGCACTTCTGAAACGTAAACAAGGCTTTACAGGAGGATATGGGTACAAATCCAATCCTCCGCAATGAAAAAAGATTGCTGTTCTGTAATGGGCTCTGTTCCGAAAGCCGCATGCCATTCTTTT
>JAAYIG010000060.1 GCA_012523595.1 Fibrobacter sp. | reverse complement strand
GTATGCTAACAGTGAACGGCGTCTTTCATCCCCATTCCGCGTAACCGATTTTCATAGTGAACTCAACCGGGAGCATCATTATGAAAGAATCAGAGCGCAAAAGAAAATTTAATGAATTTCTGCACCTCTCACAAGAGGGCATTTTGGGATCCACAGAAATAGCCGGTAAAATAGGCATTTCTATCAATACACTCTATAACTGGCGTAAACGTCTGCGTACTGAAACCCATCCATTACAACATCAGAAGTCTGGACAAAAAATACCCCTGCCTTCATTTTCCAGAGTTATTCTTGAACAGAAAAACAATAAATCTTCATCACCGTTTATTGAAATCAATATCGGAAACAGCACTGTAATACGAATTCCGGAACATATTTCACCAGATATTTTACGCGCAATACTTGAGTACAGCATAGTCCGGGGTTAAAAGCGATGATATCTTTTTCTTTTCCGGCAGAGATTTACATTGCTAACAGACCGACAGATTTTCGCAAATGTTTTGACGGACTCTGTGGAGAAATACAATCATATCTGCAATCAGATCCTCTTAGCGGAGCACTGTTTGTCTTTTACAACAAACGCCGTGACAGGCTGAAAATGATTGTCTGGGATAATGACGGGTTCTGGATGTTTTACAAAAGACTTGAGCAGGGTACTTTTGAAATTCCTTGTGGCAATAGCGATATATCACGAATAAGCATTAATGCAGAACAATTGCATTTGATGCTTTGCGGCATAGAGTTGTCATCTGTCAGAAAGCGTAAGCGGTTTGAATTTCAACAAATGTGTCAAGCAAAACAGGTGCCGGAAATATGTTGTTCCTGAACATATTTCTGTTGATTTAATATTGACACAAAATCTATTTTATACTTATTATGAGTCCAGATGAACTGTTGGTGAAATATACCGATGCGACTAAAGAGATAAAGGTGTTGCGAGATGAGAATCAGCATCTCAAGGACCGCATCGCCTGGTTCGAAAAGCAGATCTTCGGACAAAAAACAGAACGTTATGTTTCCAATGATCAACAGACTGAACTGCCGCTTAATGTTCCAAAAAAAGAGATAGAAGTCTCTCAGGAAACAGTTACCTATACACGTGATAAAGTGAAAAAGCATACCCCACATGGCAGAGATGAGATTCCTGCTCACCTCCCTCGCATTGACAAAAAAATTGAGCCGGATTTCGATACCAGCGGATATGTGAAAATAGCTGAAAAAATTACTGAGGAACTTCATTACAAACCGGCTGAATTTTATGTTCTGCGGATTATACGTCCTGTATTGAAAAAAAACGTTGATGGTGAAACTGTTATTTGCACTCCTGGACTTCCGAATCGCTGTATCGACAAGGGTATTGCCGGTTCCAGTCTTGTAGCTCAGCTGCTTGTTACAAAATGTGTTGACCATAACCCGCTGTACCGCTTTGGGGAACAGATTAAACGTTACTGCAACTTTGATATTCCATATTCTACTCTTAGCGGCTGGTTCTCCAAAGGAGCATTCTGGTTAAGCAGTCTTGTTCCTGCATTGCAGAACAGGATTTTAAATAGTGGCTATTTCCAGATCGATGAATCAACCATAAAGGTTATGATAGAGCCCACTAAAGGAAAAAGTCATCTTGGATATATGGTTCAGACGCTTTCTCCAGAGCTCAATATCGTAACGTTTCATTACATGAGAGCACGCAATCAGAAAAATATCAAAGATCTGATACCCGATTCCTATACCGGGCGGGTGCAAAGTGATGGCTTGAACCTGTACGACTTCCTTGATTTCAGGGAATCAGTTATACACATAAACTGCCATGGGCACGCCCGTAGAGGGTTTAAAGATGCCCTGGGAAACGATGAAAAGCGTGCACGCTG
>JAAYIG010000059.1 GCA_012523595.1 Fibrobacter sp. | reverse complement strand
GCTGTTTCAGTAACGGATTACCATGTTCTTTTCTGGCCATAACTGTAAACCTCCATTGGTGTTAAATGGTTAAAATAATCCATACACCAACTATTCTGAGGTTTACACAAATTTTTCAGCACTCTCTATACTTATTTGAAATCTCTTTTCCTATATCAAATAGAGGCGAGTCACTGTCCGGGAAAATCTGTTTGATATTTTCCGCAAGAGCATCCCATACCGGAAATGTAGTCCATTCCAGGTGATTTGTGAGTACATCATGCTCTTTTTCAATACCTCTGAATATGATTGTGTCACTAAGGCCCTGGCTTCTGGCAAAAGTAACCATCAAACTCGTGCTGTAACAGGATATTTCTTTTTCAATGCCCATAATGAATAAATATTTTAGTATTATGTATATCACTTTGCAATAATTAAAGAGAATTTTTTTATTCAGCTGGTTTCCCTATGTAAATAATTTCAGGGAATTTTTTCTGAAAATAGTGCTGTCTGATCTGCAAACAAGCCAATGATTTTGGAAGAAATCCAATTTACCATTAAGTCAATGATGGTTAAATGAGAAAAGAAGAGAGATTAAATCAGCACCGGGTAATCGTTGACCACTATGATCCTGCACTCATTTATGACAAATCCCACACAAAAAAATACAGAGAAGAATTTACCCTATATCAGAGT
This sequence comes from Fibrobacter sp., assembly GCA_012523595.1. Classification (NCBI taxonomy): domain Bacteria; kingdom Pseudomonadati; phylum Fibrobacterota; class Fibrobacteria; order Fibrobacterales; family Fibrobacteraceae; genus Fibrobacter; species Fibrobacter sp. Next base: position 29,960 of record JAAYIG010000059.1, on the reverse strand, counting down.
TCAACCAGAGCCGGATCATAGATTCCCAGACGATTTAAAAAGTATCTTATCTGGGAATACCTTACAAGGTAAGTAGTGACTAAAGGAGATTTGTATGGATAAGATTCTGAGATTTTTTGAAGATTCAGAACCATTTTCTTCTCATCCTTACCCATGTTATATAAATAACCTATAGTTTTCAAAGATTGCTCATAAAACCATTTCCTGTCCTCTCGCTCATAATTCGGTGAGGTGTAACCTTCTAAATACCAAGGTCGAGTTTCATAGTTAAGGTCCTGAAGCATTCTTGAAACCCTCTGCTCATAAAAATAGGGGTGGTACATATTGCTGCTAAGCCATTTCACACCATCTTCAAGCTCTTTTGACGTCATCAGCTTCGGTATCACATTTGTATTTGTTGGAATAAGATATGCATCAGGGGAAGCACCCGTATTAATCCTTCCTTCAGATTTCAGCCGCTTGTATAATGGAGTAGTGCTAAAAGCGATAAGGCTCTGGATTGTGTAAATCGGAATCGGTAACAATGCAAAAAAATCCCTGATTTCTCTGAAAATCTTAACCGTATCGAAATCAAATCCCACTATAATACCACTTAAAGGCTGGATTCCAAAATTTACCAGCTTATGGATTTTAGCCTTCATGTCAGTAAGATTGTGTTGCTTCCCGGCGCTTTTAAGGCTTTCTATGTTTATTGTTTCCAGACCCACAAAGGCCAGATCTATACTGGCCTGCGCCATGAGATCCAGCAGTTCATCGTCATCAGCGACATTTACTGACACTTGAACAGTAAATGAGATTTTTCTTTTCTTTTGCTCAATTTTATTCCATTCAATAATTGCTCCCAGCACTTCTTTTGCCTTTTTCCTGTTCCCTGTCAGGTTGTCATCGGAAATAAAAACGTCGGTATAACCAGACTCATAGATATTATCAAGCTCTCTTATTATACTATCAACCGGTTTGTATCTCTGTTTTTTCCCAAGGTACTGTACTACCTCACAGAAGTCACAGTTAAACGGGCATCCTCTTGAAATCTGAATCGCACCAGATACGGCTCTGCTGTTAGGATAGAGTGACAGATCCGGCACAGGGCTATTTGTCAGATCTGAAGGGGTGCCGAAGTATTCATTTTTCCAGGAGCCATTGACAAGATCAGAGAATAAACTGGCTGAGATGTTTTCCAGTTCACCATGAACAAGAATATCACAGTACGGTCGCACAGATTCAGGATTCAAAGTAGCATAAGGGCCACCTATAATAATCACCTTTCCACGTTTACGGAACTCTTCAGCAATCCGAATCATCCCTTTTCGCTGTGAAATCTTTCCAGTTATGCCTATAAAATCAGCATCAATATCAAAGTCAACAGGAAAAATCTCTTCTTCACATAACTTTACATTGAGAAATGGTTTGGCAAGAGATGCTATGGTGGTTGTTGCCAAGTCTGTAAAGTATGCAACAGATTCTAATGTCGCTGCACGAAACACATCAGTGCCAAAATAGCACTCTATATCCGCTCTGGGATTAACTAAATACAACAGTTTCGACATATTACTCCTATTAGTCAAACTTTAACTTCGTTTTTACTCTTTACAGAGTTGTTTCTTTTTTTTATTTCTACCACACTATCCAAAATCAAAACAGAAGACTTTTGTGTCTGTTTCTTCGGGTAATTACTAATCACCTGTTCATTAATTTTAAGATTACTCCTGAAATAAGTCATAAGATAGAAATGGGTTTTACTTACCGAAGCAAAATCATTATACACAAAAGTTGTAGGTAATAACAACAGTTCCCATTCTTTATCACATCTCGCGTATTTGATAGATATTCCACTGGGCTTAAATGCGAGTTTTCTGGTATATAAATTTCTAAGCATACTGTTCTCTTTATAATATGAAAGCAGGCAATAGTCAACTTTTTCCTGAATAGTCTTGATAAACCCGGCTTTAAAGAGCATAGGGACCACAATTGCAGATTCGGCTCCAGTTAAATCCTTCCCCTTTCTGCAACGGTAAAACTCCGTTTTCTTTCCTGCTGGCAGAGAGTCCAGAACGTTGCTACTCTCACATCTACCGCTTTCATTTTTGAAAATCCGGGCAAACTCCACCGGCAGTTTCACCTTTTCTGATCGGTAAACCAGTTGAAGACATCCCACGATTTTCTGATCGCTGTCTCTGGTCACTATGAATGTCTGGGCAGAGGGAAGATACTGCTTGTCTATTTCAAACTCCTCTTCCGGATTCCGGATCTCATCAGGCGGATAGCAGAATTTGAAATATTGCTCAATAATTACCCCCGGTGTGCTCTCCAAATCGTACTCTCTCAGAGTAAAACCTCTTGTTCTGAATCTTATTGGTGAACCGATACAGGGGATAGTAAGAGAGCTGATAAAGCGGCTTAAAGAGTTCCATTTCTGACGTGGCAGCCTGTCGAGAATAACATCGGTGAATCTGTTTAAATACATATCTACTGCCTAAATACAACAAATTGTACATTTATACAGAATGGCACACAATATGTGGTAATATACAAAATTATTGTGCTTTGTCAAAATATTAGTTGATTTTTTAAATAAGATATTTGTACAATTATAGACTCAGAGGCGCGGATTACCTGTTTTTCGGGCAAATTGTACTTTTCTGTCCGGTTTTTTCCGTCTTTACCTGCCCTTCTGCCCTGTCGGTTTATCCCTGTACTCTGAAATCATGAATCTTAGGGTGTGTAGGAAAAATCTTACTCTGTCAAAAATTTATCGATCTATGCGGACAATACTTATTGTTGATGACACCAAGGAACTGAGAAAACTGGTCCGGATGACTCTGGAGTATGAGGACCTCAGAGTAATTGAAGCATCTACCGGTACACAAGCTTTAGACCTGGCATCAAAACATAATCCCGACATTATTATCATGGATTTCGCGATGCCGGGGGGTATCGATGGCCTGGAGGCAACAAGACAGATCAGAAAAAATCCCAGGCTTGCTGAATGCAGTGTGATTGTACTTACCGGATCCCCGAAATGCCGGAAAGAGGATGCGCTTGGAGCAGGTGCTGATGACTTTATCGAGAAACCATTCAGCCCCCTTACTCTTATTGATAAAATCGAACAGATTCTAAAGGATTGAATATGGAAGAAATCGCTTATTCCAGTGAAGAGCTCCTCAGACTGAACGCTCTTTATATGAAGGAAAAGCAAAAGAGAATCGATCTGGAAAAGCGGCTTAAGAAGTCAAGAACCCAACTGAAGGTCTGCCGGGATAAACTGAGTCTGTTGCGTAAACGGTCTGCCGAAAACCGTAAAGCCCTTACAATAACCAATGAGCAGCTCGAGAAATATGCCTCGGACCTGCGCACCATTGTTGAGAGCCTCAATAAAACCAACCGGGATCTCCAAAACGCCTACCAGGACACCATTCACAGACTTGTCCTCGCAAGTGAATACAAAGACAACGAAACCGGGAATCATATCCACAGGATGAGTCGTTACTGTGCAAAGGTCGCCGAAAAACTGAATTTCTCCAAAGAGGAGGTTGAACACATCCGTTTCGCAACTCCGATGCACGATGTGGGGAAAATCGGAATCCCTGACAGAATAATCCTTAAAAACGGCAGACTTACCAGGAAAGAGTTCGAAATTGTCAAAAAACACACAATCATCGGCGCAGAAATCCTGCAAAATTCAAAGGCTCGGATTTTAAAGCTGGCCAGAGATATAGCCCTGTATCATCATGAGAAATGGGATGGGACCGGTTATCCTGAGGGACTTAAAGGTGAAGCCATTCCTGTACACGCACGAATCGTTGCACTATGTGATATCTTCGACGCACTTACTTCAAAGCGACCATACAAATCATCTTACCCTGTCGATGTCTCTTGTGAAATCATCAAAAAAGGCAAAGGTACCCACTTTGATCCCGCTCTTACAGATATCTTCCTTTCCAGTATCGATGAACTGGTTTCAATAAAAAACGAGATAGATCTCCCCTCCCGCGCGATAGCAGTGGCCGCGTATACATGGAGCGAACGGGATCTTATCGATGCTGTAAGATAAAGCAGTTCCCCGGGTTCTAAAAGCAGGACCGGCTTCCCGTTTCCGGGGCTGGATGAATGATTTCTGTTTTATAGGAAAGATATACACTGTGAGAGTGTGACTTGTACCAAACGAATGCACCCTTTACCGGGCATTAAAAAAGGTGAGCTCAAACAAGCTCACCATAAAAAATCATCTTCGTTAATTTACAAATTATCTGACAACCGCAGGTCGGACAACCCTCATACCGTCTTTTCCTTCAAGACGCAGGATCATCACTTCCTGGTTCAGGTTTTTAAAATCAATGTTTCTTGTCTGAGCAGAAATATGTCCGCTCCGGACAATCCGTCCGTTCAGGTTAACAAGTGAATAGGATTTGAAACTGTGAGATGCCGGAAGGACAGCTCTGAAACCTGTTTCAGTGGAGAAGGTTTTTATCTCTGAAGGATTGATTTTTACAGGGTTGTGAGCAACAGGAGTACTCATCAGAGTTATGATAAAGTAATCCAAATTCATCGCGCCATTGTAAGTAAGCTGGATTGTACGCTGACCAGCCTCCATATCCACTGTTCCCTGTAATTCCTTCATAGCATACTGCTGCCAGTCACCTGTGTTGGTAAACGAGACAGTGCCTTTATTCGAACCATCAACCGAAACTGAAAATGACCCATTATCCTGAGCTGTAGCTACTCTGAAGCTAAACGCATACTTCCCTGATTTGGAAATGTTTACCTTATAGGTTGTTGAATTACCCGCTTCGATGTAACCAATATTTTTATGGGTACCCTTGTCCTCGACCACAATGTTGTCTCCGGACTTGGATGTAAAGTCCTCGGCCTCAACCTTGATTTCCTGAACTGTTATGGTATCGGTAAAAGTAGCTGTAACAGTCTGGTTTGAATTCAGAGTAATAGTAACAGTTTGATTGGTACCGGAAGCGCCTCCGCTCCATCCACTGAAAACGCTCCTGCCCGGAGTTGGATTTGCAGTAAGAGTCACTGCTGTTCCACCGGTGTAGGTGGACTTATCCGGATTTTTGGTTACCGTTCCTGAGCCAACGATATTTACCGTTAATGTGAATTCATTGGAGGGGATTTGTTTGAATGAGGCAGTTATCTTTTTATCACCGTCCATTGTTACTGTAATAGAAGCGTTTGTCCCGGAAGCATCACCGGACCACTTTTCAAATACATAACCATTCTGCGGCTGAGCTGTAAGTGTCACCTGTGCGCCCTTTTCATAACTGGTCTTATTTGGATTCTTTGATACTGTACCACCAGTTCCAGCGGTAATCTCAAGAGAAAATGTAGTCGGGCCGGAACTTCCGAAACACTTTACAGTCTGGTTTGCCAGTGAAGTTTTAAGACTGTTTATCGTGCCGCCCCAGTCTGATTTGGGCGATTTCTGGGTTATCGCAACAACTCCATCCGCTATTCGGGCTTTCAGGTTGTTAACATCATCCCATGAATGATCGTGACCGGTTGAGCCTCCTCCTGTACCATACCCGTCATCTGCAATAATCGGCTTTCCAGAAAGCTGGCTGATACCCGCCCAGGTAACATCATTACCATTATCCATTCTTATACGGCTGTTCCCAGCTTCAGTGCGCCCGCCGGAAGTATGCAGAAACGTGAATTTTGAAAGATCAAAAGCACCAAGCCAGGATGCCTGGTCATTGTTCCAGGGTGAAATATCAAGAGAGATCAATGCATTTGGAAGCTGATTTTTAATAATGGTAATGAGCTCATTCATATAACTCGCTGCATCTGAGAAACTGAGCTTAACTGATTGTGGACCGGAAAAATACTGATAGTAATCCGGTTCCATAAGCCAGATACAGGGTTTATCTTTTCCATATTGGTTAGCGATATTAGATGCATAGTTTTGATATCTGCTTTTAACAGTATTAAAATTGTTTTTCAGCCAGGCTGCACCTTCTGTAGTGAGTCTCCCCCCCACATCACCATCTCCCAGTCCCGATGCCTTGGCAATAATGTAGGCATAAAAAACCGGTGTTTTATTGTTGCTATTACAGTATTTCACCATGTCCCCGTGCCAGTATATATTGAATTCGGGGTCATTAAGCCATATTGTAACGTAATCAACAGCCTGAGCAGCACTTGTGCCCTGGTTATTATGGATAAAATCCCAGTCTGTACCGAAATTGAACTTGCAGGAGGTCATTTCAGCAAAAGTACTGAAAGCAAAAATAAGAGGAACAGTAACAATAAGTAACTTTTTGAACATAGATGAACTCCAACGGCTTTAAATATTGTTAAATAAATGACTTAGAAGTATTCGAAAACAGTTCGAAAATATATTTCGTTAATAAAATCAGCGCTGTTAAGGTATCTATGCAGGCTTATCAGAATTATTGGTGTTATATGAACCCGCATTAGTTCATTTAAATGTAAAATATGGGGAACATTGGGGAACAGATAATTTCAAATCCCTTCTTCCACTCTGATCACAGAAAAAGTATATTTTACTCGAAAACTTGATTTCCACGATCGGTGTGTATTCCCATGCTGATCTGCGAAAATTCCTGCTGACATCCAGATTTTGCTAATTTTTTAAGGATTGCTGCCTGAATCAACTAAATGTGTCTATTTTCCTGTGTTCTGGCCCTTTTTTGTTATTCACTATCGGGTGAATGCAATACCGAATCAGTTCTACCTCCGGACTCGGGCTATGGCACCAATGGGCCATACAGTGTAAAAATCGATACCCTGTACCGATCCCAAAAATTTTCTACCAGCACTTTCGCCTTTATTCCTGATGCTACCGGGCCTCTGCCGCTGATTGTGTTTTTCCACGGAATGGGCGTAGGGGATCCTTCAAATTATGAGCCTCTCCTGAAACACATTGCATCCAGAGGATACTGTGTATTATTCCCTGCCTACCGTCTGCTGTCATTTCCCGGTCAGGGCCCTTCCTACAGGAAAATGTACCAGAAAATGCTCGATGGGGCAGAGAAACTCAGCGGGAAAATTGATACAAAGAGGGTAGGATTTGTTGGACACTCTTTTGGCGCCGGTGCCATCCCTGCTTTGGCCCTGAAAGCCATGACAACGCTGGGATGGGGCAGCGAAAGTGTCTTTATGTTCCTGATGGCACCTCATTTTGTCTTCGGTATTACAGATAAGGAGCTTCGGGAATATCCTTCTAATGTCAAACTTATCGTTCAGGTATATGAGGACGACAATGTCAATGATCCCCGTCTGGGAAAGCACCTCTTTGAAACTATAGGTATCAGTGATGCTGAAAAGGATTATATCACCATACGCAGTGATACATCCAGGTCGCATAAATGTGTGCTCGAGGCTGAACACGGAGTCCCGTTCGGCCCAAAGTACAAATGGGGGCGGATGAACGGATTCGATCATTACGCCATATTCAGGTATTTTGACGCTCTTTCTGACTACACATTCAACGGTTCAGAACAGGGGAAAATTGTTGCCCTTGGATCCGGCAGCAAAGAGCAAAGGTTTATGGGACTCTGGAATGACGGGACTCCGGTGAAAGAAGCTATTGCGGGTGACAATCCAGTAATTAACAAGCCATCCAAAGAGTATGCTTTCAACTGGGATCACTTCTGGAATCCCTTTAATAAAAGGAACCGGGTCAAATTCCTATTCCGCTGGTGATTCAGGGATTTACTTATCAGCAGAGGCACATAAAAAAGGCCGCTCCCCCGAAGAACAGGGAGAATAACAAACCCACAGGCGAAGAGTTCCCGGAAAAACGGCCTTTGTCAATTTTACAGTTACCACACTCCTGCATAAACAGGTTAGAAACTGAAAATTATAAGAGGCACCGCCGCCAACCCGGTATGGCCATAGGCCGCTATCCGGGTCGGTTTTTCTACTCCCCTATCAAGTGTTCCGGCAGTGCTTATCCATACTCCCGATGCAATTAATGATATGCCAACAACACGATGCAATATTCTTACCACAGGAGAATCATCGATACCAAACAACATCAATGATCCCAGAGAAGCCTGAGCAGCCAGGAGACTGAGATTTGTAATTGCCGCAGCCTTTGTTGATGTATGATCAGCATCCTGCAGCATTTTTACATCAGCATAAATACCTGACCCGGCGATAAAAGGAACACCTATCAGATGTGTGGTTCTCCTCCAACCATCCGCCTGACTTCCTGTAATCGCAACAAGTATCAGAATCAGGAACGTCTTCTTCATTCTTTGTTTCCTTTGAAAAGTGTCTCGTAGCGGTTTCTTATGCAATTGGAATGCCATAATGAAAAACAGTTGAATTTCAATGTTTTTCTGCTGTTAATACCTTAAAAAACCAAACAGCATTTCTAATAATCTGTCTGGAATAGTAAAAAGATACAGAAGTGTCTTGTTTTTTATATTTCTACTTCGACAAGAATCATCTCACTGAAACCATCGTAAATACACACTGATGTTGAGTAAACACTCAACGATTTCTGGAGTCCCGCCCACACTTTCTTGCTTTATTTGTTTAGATTAGATGTATCGGTTATCATGAAAACCATCAATTCAAGAGGTTCAATATGCTTTCAGCAATAGTTAAAATCACAGTTCTGGTTTTATTTGCAGTTAACTATCTCTTTGCAGATGTCTGGACACTGAGAAAACCTCCCCGCAGCGGTGGTGACCCTGACTGGAATGCTTGTTATGAGTCTGATCATTTCGCGGTGTGGTATTCCAGTCAGTATTCCTGCACTCAAGCTCAGGCACAAAAAGGTTTAAACCAGCTTGAAAATGTGCTTGATTTCTATGTAAACCAGAAAAACTTCTGCCCGAAAGTATTAACCCGCAATCCAAATTACAAAATCAATCTTTGCATCATCGAAAGCGGACTTTATGGAGGACTTGATACTCAGGGGCACCCTGGAATGTGGATGGGTGTAGGTGGTTTGTCTGATAACTGGGGGTTGGCACACGAGTTCTGTCATGCTCTTCAGGGTGTAACAGGAGGATTCAGAGGCAGCGGACGTGAGAATTACGTTGGCTGGTTCTGGGAGTGTCACGCCAACTGGATGCCTCATCAGTTGTACCCAAACAACCCCCATTGCACAGAGATGTACACACGAATGGCAAACCTTTACTGGGGAAGCCACAGGTGCCGTTACTGTAACTGGCAATTTCTTGAATACCTCAAAGAAAGAGAAGGAATTCAGTTTATCAACGATATCTGGAACAACGCAAAAAATGATGTTATCGAGACAATGATGGCTAATGGTGGTTGGGATATTTATGAATTCGGTGATCTGTTCGCCGATTTCGCTACCAAAAATGTCATCTGGGATTACGATAATGGCGCGACATACCGTTCCGCGTACGGTAATCAGTCTGCCGAGAACAAGTGGCGGCGTTACACATATCTGCAGGAACTCGATACGTCCAAGAACCGTTATATAGTTCCCTTTGAATTCGCACCGCAGAGATACGGGTACAACCATGTAAGGCTTTATCCCACCAATGGCGCTACTACAATAAAGATCAAATTCCGCGGATGTGTGCAGACTGAAAACAACAACACCGGATATCGCTCAACAAACGAATGGGAACCCTCGTCCATCCCGCTCCCCGGCTCAGACTGGCGTTATTCACTGGTAGCTGTGACAAGTTCGAGCAGTGCCCGATACAGTGAAATAAAACGGTTTTCCGATGGTGCACCGGATCTCACCTTTGATATATCCGGAGCTACCGAGGTTTATCTTGTAGTTACCGCGACACCCACGGTTTACACCCGCATTTTATGGGACCAGATGTACTATACTATTTACAGATATCCCTGGATGGTGGAGATAACAGGAGCCAAACCGCAGGGGTTTGAACCTGTAACTGTTGCCGGAAGAGCACATTCCAATGGCGGAGGTTTTGTGGCAAATTCCGCAAATGTAGCCTCGACTGTTTACGTAGGACCCTTTGCCCGGGTCTTAGGTGGAACAGTTCAGGGTAACGCCCGTATCGAAGACCGGGCAATAATAAAGGGAGGCACAATACGCGATAACGCTATTGTAAAGGACAATGCAATGGTAGCAGGAGGTACTGTTTCCGGGTCTGCAGTCGTATCAGATAATGCCGCTGTATGGAGCGGTACAATAACAGATAATGGCAGGGCTGATGGCTGTACAAATGTTTCCAGGGCAACAATAAACGAAAACGGCAGAATGGGCGGAGTCTGCTGGGTACTTTCAAATATCACAGTTTCCGGAACTGCCCAGATGCTGGGAGATGGAGAAATCTATGTGAGTAAATCAAGCGGAGTGCATTACGGGCTTGTTGACAATTCAAATGAGGGAAATGTAGGCAACAGCCGCACCACTCCGGTCAAAGAAGTTACCAAACCAGGACCTTTCGAATGGTACGATGTAGAGGTATCAGTCGCAGAAAAATCACCTGCCGGGAACAAACTCACTTCATCACCGGTTCTTTTCTCCCGGGGAGTAAACGGAACGATAAACCTGCAGTGTGCTCTTCCCGGAAATCAGCCCGCTTCAATTGACCTGATCGACATTAAAGGCCGCATACTCTGGAGGGGACAGGTTTCAGGGGCCAAAAAACTCAGTATTCCATCATCAGCCATAAAAACTGACAACTTGCTTGTGTGGCGCCTGCACGGAAACAACGTTAATGAAAGAGGAAAAGTAGTTTTCGCACAAAACTGATTCCCAGGTACTTAAAACACAACCTCAGGGTGAATCAGAACTCCAATAGTTTCGCTATTGGTGGCAAGTGCCGCCAATAGCTTTTCTTTTTTTTTCCTTCAATCCTGATTACTCTCTCCAGCGATCACCTTCTGTGGTTGTTTTGAAAGCCCCACTATCACAGGTTGACACCAGAGAACGACAATTTCTTAACTTTCAGCGCTTGCTCACAGCTTCAGGTTATTATTAAACCCTCTTTGTTATAAACTAATACCATCGTAACCGCTTGTATTTAAATTAATTACATTACCCTCTTAATAAACTGTCACGATTCAACTAAACAAATTTGGCAAATAAAACTTGCAACAGCAGATATTTGAGGATATCTTATGTATGGAAGAATCTCTATCGAACAGAAAAAATATGGCAAATATCTTCGACTATACCGATTACAGAAAATTTTTAAAGGATCGCTCTGCGTATCTAAAAGCCGCCAATCAAAACATTACCTATAGGCATATAGCAAAAAATGCCGGTTTCAAATCTGCCGGATTCTTCTCCCAGGTTCTTAACGGTTCCTGTAATCTTCCGGACCGGTTTATAGGAAGCATAGCAGAAATATTCCAGTTAAGAAAACGTGAGGCGCGTTATTTTGAATTGATGGTTCATTACAATCAGTCCGAAAATCACGATGAGAAGAAGAAATATTTCGGGAAGATGGTGGCTTTTAAAAAGGGACGTGTAAAGACAATTGAACCGGACGCCTATGCTTTTTATGACAAATGGTATTATTCCGCTATCCGTGCGATTTTAAACTATCATAAGTTCTACGATGATTATTTCAAGCTCTCGAAGATGGTGATTCCGCATATAACGGCGGCCGAGGCAAAAAAAGCAATTTCCGTTTTAGAGCGCCTGGGATTGATCAAGAGATGCTCAGAGGGGTATTACCGATTGACGGAAAACCATATTACAACCGGCAAGGACACCGATTCTGTAGTTATCAACAATTTCGTGCTTAATACCCTTGATATAGCAAAAGATGCTCTGTACAGGTTCGAAAAAAAGGATCGTAACTTCTCCTCTCTTACCCTGAGCATTTCACAGAACGGATATGAGAAAATCAGACAGAAGGTGGAGGATTTACGGGCGGAACTGGTGGATCTTGTGAAAGAGGATTCCGGCATTGACAGGGTGATACAGGTTAATTTCCAGATCTTTCCACTTACCGACACCAAAAGTTCCAGTGAGAGATAACATGAAAAGATCTTCTGTACTGCTGCTTTCTGTGTTTTCCGCTCTCTTGTTGTCGTGCAGCAACATGCTTGACGCAGGCGGGAGCTCATCGGAAGTGGTCGCAAGTGTCAAAGGCAGGGTTTTTACCGAAGATGGCAGCACAGAAAAAGGAATCGCGGTTTCTCTGGTCCCTGCCGGACATAACCCTATTACAGATGATATGGACAAGGTATATGAAAGCATAACGGATTCATCCGGATACTACCGTTTCAACGGGGTAAAATCAGGTATATACAACTTTTTCGCACAACATCATGAGAACTCCTCACGATTGCTTGACATCAATATTGAAATCAAATCCAGGCAGGTAAAAATCAATGATAACACTCTGAGAAAACCGGCATCTGCAATTGTCGGGCTGCCGCATGGAGCAGACACTGCCACCGGATACATAATAATCGAGGGCACCCCTCTTTCATGGCCTGTGCGGGGAATCGAAAAGATGTCTGACGGAAGTTTTGCGGTGACCATCGATTCTGTTCCTGCAGGAGAAATTGGTGCTGTAAAGTATATAGAGCCACAGAGCGGGAAAGAAATAAACATTGTGAACTCTGCCGTTACAAAAGAAAACGAAACCATTATTATAGGCCTGGAGAACCGGGTTAAACCACTGTGGACAGTCCCTCTGATAGTGGGTATCACAGATTCGACTGTAAGGTATTTCGGCGGAATCGATTCGATACGGGGAAAACTTGGTACCTATATCGATGCTATTAACAGCAAATTCGATGGTGCGTTTTCCGGCCAGATCGATTTCAGAGTTGATTCGCTATACTCTTTCAGTAATTCATGCAGCCTGGAAGTCAATACTCCCTTCCCCGAAAAATTCAAAGTGCGTCTTATCATGGATGGCTTCTCTGATGACAGGATTGATTACTGGAGTAAACCTGCCAGAACAGCTTATGAAGCTGAAGAGATTAACCGGTTTTTCAAGGAGTACTCAGTTTCTGCCGTAGCGTGGCAGTTTGGCCTGGCACTCGGCTGCATTCCCTCATCATATATGCTTGTATCCTCAAACGGGAACCCTGTAAGTGGAAAGGCATTCACTGGAGAAGCCGCTTTCATGTACTATCCCTATACCGCGACCTCCTGGGATACTTACAACATCTACGCAGTAAATTATTACAGGACTAACGTCACAGCAGAGACTCCAGTTCTGCCAGGGTATCCTCCATCAATCAGAATTGTAACTCTGACAAGTGACGACACACCGCTTGAGGGTACACGAATCAGCTTTTTTGGTGTAAAATGGGGTTCCAGTGCTGTAACAGATACGATCCTGAACGCAGTCACAGGCAGTGATGGTTCGTATATGCTGGAACAAAATCCCTACAAGACAGGTACTGATAAAAAAGTTACCTGGTGTAATATTCTGATACGAGCAGTTACCGATTCAGACACTGCATTCTCCTGGATGCCAATCAATGAAATCGGAATCGCATGGTTTGAGAACCCGGGTCAGAACTACCGTAAGATTATCAGATTTGATTAAAAGTCATTCAGAATTAACAGAAAAAGGAGTGTGACCTTCCCATCGCAGTGTATTTCTGAAAAGAAGTCTCACTTCGACTACGCTCAGTGAGCACCTGAAGCCAAACCTGTTATAAGCACCTGCTGAACCAATCAAAACATACTTCGTTCTTGTGCATACAATCTTCCCATGTTATACTTACTACGTAAGTCCATTGTACCTTAAAAAACAAACCAGGAATAGAGTACAAATCCATGTCACAAGAATCACTTAAGGAAATCAAAGAAAGGTTAGAGAGACTCCGTAAATTACCTTCAACACCCATGCGTACCAGAGAGATAGCTGCTCTGGAGAGATTGATTGCCACCGGGGCAATCACCCGGAAAACAACCCGTTCTTCCAAAAAAAAACCATCCTCCACCATTGGCTCCAGGAGTTCACATGATTATTTGGATGATGAGGTCGAAGAGAGCCCGGCACAGTCACGAGTAGTTGAAGATATTGGCACACACAGGCGTATCATTATCAGCAAAAAAGGACAGGAAACCAAAACTGAAGATGATGAAATTGCACTTAAGAAGCAACGCAAACAAAGCCTGAGTGATATTCAGACATTAATGGGCTCAACATTTAGAGGCTTCAGTTGATTTTGTATCCGGATTACCTGCATAGAAAAGAGTCGTCTTCAGCTGGATTTCAAGGCAGCATTACAGCGGCTCTGCCATAATCTGATCATTTACAGGCCTTATCTCCGCCACACACTATGGTACAGAGGCAAAATACCTTACCTGCTAATTCTTAACGACATCTAATTTCCAAGTAATACCCTCACCTCATTACTCCACCCGCCATCTGTTTTATTTGTTAACCTGATGAAAACACCCGGAAGCAACCCCTGTTTGCCAGCAGCATGTGTGTTCAGTCTGCCGATTTTTCTTCCTGAAAAATCAATTGAAAACGGCGAAAAAAGGCAATTGCCAGCTGATTTCAGGAAAGCAGGTTTTTCATTTCTGTAAACCGCATGCACAGGGATCTTTTTCATGGCCAGGAATCTTTTAGCAGCTATAATACCGATTTTAATCTGTCCATCTGCCTTGTAGTGGATTCCGTCCGTTTGAAAGCCCTTTGTATCAAGGGTATCAACATTAGCCAGGCTTTTAGTGACCGCGATCTCAGCAGCCCTTACCTTTGAGTTGTGTGTCCAGATATTTTGGGCATCGATCATCGGGATGATTACAGGAAGACCCTCCACACCTGTTTTCTGACGAATATCTTTTATCAGGTTGGTCAGATTGCTCTCATAGTCATCAGCATCCACACTATTCATGGCGTCAAATTCTCCCTGCAGCCAGACAAATCCGGCAAATAGAGGTGTGTATTTGGAAGTATCAAGGGAAGCCATAGCCCTGTCGATATGGTTCATCATGTTAGTATAGAGTGTGCCTGTCGCACCATCAGAGCTTGGAGGACGCCAACCGCTCGTACTTGCAAGAGAAGTTCCGGAAACCGCATTTTTAATCAGCGCGATGGTTTTTCCAGGCAGTGAATCAGCAAGCGTTTTTCCAAATGTAAGTTCAGGTCCGAATTGTGATGAGGATGTACCAAATCCAGGACCTGAATTCAACCATCTGCCTCGTTTGGATATGTCTCCCTCAGCATCGAGATTGATGATAACATTTTCCTGAGTATTCTTTAGATTGGCAGGAAGCTCTGAGACTTTTGCAAACCCGGCCATATTGGATTGCCCGGAGAGAATAAAAACCAGGAGATCGGTTTTTCCCCAAACTGAAAACGAAAACAGTAAAATTATGCTGATCAGACAAGAGTTACGATGCATAATTATTCCCTCCTCAGTGGATTTACATAAACCGCTTACTGCACTCCATCATACCAATATATTTGCATTCTTACTGTTATGCTGGAAAACGAGATGGTATAATTAACTTTCCGTACACGTGCTGTGTACTTTGCGGGCAGTATTCAGGATTTCAGGTGTACACAATCAGTGTACGGAATTTTTCCTGAAAAATTCGGGTTTTACAGTTTTCCCCCTATATTAATAGTATGAAACCGATTTTTGAATATATCGATTATCGAAAATTTCTGGCTGATTTTTATCTGAACAAAAAGGAAACATCGCACTATTTTTCCTACCGTTATTTTGCGATGAAGATCGGTGTCAATTCTCCATCATTTCTCAAGCATGTTATTGACGGGAAGAGGAATCTGACACGCCAGATGGCGGAACGTTTCTGCAATGTACTGGACCTTTCCCCCAAAGAGAAGCTCTATTTCCGCAACCTTGTGCTTTTCAATCAGGCAAAAACATCGAGTGAAAAACAGGAGCACTATGCAGTGCTGCGGTCGATGGCCGGGTTAGTAAAGGAATCGGTGCTTAACACCGATCAGTTTGACTACTTCGCGAAATGGTACACGCCGGTAATAAGAGAGCTTATCTGCCTTTTCGATTTTCAGGATAATTACGAACTCATTGCGGGCATGCTCGAGCCAAAAATCGATCCCACGGAAGCAAAGGCGGCTGTCGAACTTTTACTGAGACTGAAACTTGTAGAAAAGGGGGAATCCGGAGGATACCAACAAACCTCTTCGGCAATAACCGTTGACAGCTCGGTAAAATCGGTCGCGGTACGATCCTTTACCCGAGCGATGCTCGATCTTTCAAAGGCGGCACTTGACATTTTTGACAAAAAGATACGGCACATCTCCGGAATCACAATGGGAATATCGCCCGAGACCTACGATGTGCTGGCGGCGGAAATAGAGGCATTCAAAGACCGGGTAAAAGTAATTGTCAACCAGGACAAGTCCTCTAACAGAATTTACCAGATGAATATTTCTCTTTTTCCACTCAGTAACGAACTGCATGCCGAACCTGAAGGGAAAAGGGGGCAGAAATGAAACATCTGTTACTTTTTTCCATCTTGCTGGTTTCATTTATCTGCAGATGTTCCATCTCTCCCTATGCAGGCGGAACAACCGATACCGGAAATGCCAAAATAGCTGCGGTCATTTACACAGATCAAGGCAAACCCGCCTCAGGAGCATCAGTTGTGCTGCTCCCCTCGGATTTTCTCCCCGGTTCCGACTCCGGAAGTCTGGAATTAAATGGAAAACAGACATTCACTGATGATTCCGGATATTTTTCCTTCGATTCAATTGATGATGGTGATTATTACATTGAGATTAACGACAGGAATTCCTCTGCCGTGCTTCTCAAGGTGTTAATTTCCGGTTATGACGATTCCACACTTTTCCTTAAAGATACCCTGCAGCCTTACGCCTCGATTGAAGGCAACGCCGGCGCTGTTTCAGAAACATCTCAGGAACGTTTTCTTCTCATTTACGGGCTGAACAGGCTTATACCTGTTGCCTCGGATGGAAGTTTTAATGTGGATGATCTCCCAGCCGGTATTTTCCATCTCAGAATCATCTCCCTCGATAACTCCTGGATTCCCGCAGAAATCGACAGCGTTGAGGTGCTCTCCGGGCAGACAGTGTCGATTCCATTTGCAGGATGGGAACACAGGGCAGAATTGACACTCAATACTACTCCGACCGGTGCCGATGTTGCAGAAGATATTTACAATTTTCCGGTGCTCGTGCGTCTAAACAACAGCAATTTCGATTTCAGTGAGGCTCATAAATCAGGAAACGATATCAGATTTTTCAAATCTGACGGTACCCCCATGGCCTTCGATATCGAGCAATGGGACAGTACCAGTGGTAAGGCATGTATCTGGGTAAAGGCGGACACCGTATATGGTAATAATGGCAAGCAGTCTTTTATCATGGCCTGGGGCAACCCTAATGCAAAACCCATTTCAAACAGTACATATGTTTTCGACACATCTTCCGGGTTTACAGGTAATTATCATTTCAGCGGCGATGTAAATGATGCAACTGCACACAGATTTAACGGACAGAATTCCGGATCAACAGATACAATTAATGGAATAATAGGCCGTGCCAGGGCATTTAACGGTTTATCTTACATCAATATTGGAGTACTGCCCGACCGCCCGTCAGGAACCATCTCCTGCTGGTTTCGTCCTGCCTTGACATTTAATTCCCAGTCCATAACTCAGGGAATATGGGGGAAAAAATCATCAGACAGTTTAAATTTCAACCTGAGTCTGAGAGGAATTGATTTCTATATTGACTCATCAGTTGATTCCGGTTCCATCGGCAGCATTATTACAAAGCTGGAAAATCCAGATACAGGTTATTATGTTGCCAGTACAACTTCTACTTTCGACGCCGGCACCTGGTATTATGTGTCATGGAGCTGGGGTGATAACAGTGATTCACTGTATCTTAACGGAGTTCTTGAAAACTCCACATCCGGCAGTGTTCCGTTACGCGGTGATGGAAACGAGGAGATTGGGCGAAGCCAGTACGATTCGTCAAACATTCCTTTTGGCGAGTCACACTACTTTCTGGGAACTCTTGATGAGTTCAGGATTGAGAACAAATCCCGCAGCTCGGCCTGGGTCAAACTCTGTTACATGAATCAGCGTAAAGATGATAAACTGGTCAGTATCAGAGTGAGATAGAATGCACAATGAGCCCCATCAGCTCTTTTCTCTTTCTGAACTCTGTGTTCTCAAATTATCTCCAATGCAAATTATTATTTGTTCTCAAAAGAGAACATCACTTTAAGAAAAAGGCTGAAATACCGGTAGTATAACACCTATTGCCATTATTTTATAGTGTAGATAAATTTCTCTGAGAACAAGACTTTGATTTTCATGATTAATGGATTTTTTGATTAGAGATAATATTCTAAAACTAAATATCAACTTTTCCGGCTTATATTTATGCCAAACATCTTTGAGTATCAGGATTTCAGGAAGTATCTGGAAGCCTACTATCAGGAAAAGAAGGCTGTAAGCAAATCATTTTCCTATCGTTCTCTTTCCAAAGCCGCCGGCAGCGCTCCCTCATTTTTATACCATGTTATAGAGGGAAAAAGGAATTTGACAAAAAACAGTCTAACCAAACTTTCCAACGCTCTTGGTCATTCCCGCCGGGAAAGCGATTATTTCGAAAACCTGGTTTTTTTCAACCAGGCAAAAACAATCGCTGAAAAAACACATTACTATAACAGAATTATCGAAGTAAGGAAGCCGTCAAACATCAAAGTTGTTGACCGTGACCGCTTCGAATATTACAAAAACTGGTATCACAGCGTGATCAGAGAGGTTGTTTCAATTTACGATTTTCAGGATGATTACGGAAAACTGGGTGCTTTTCTTATTCCATCGATCACAGCAAAGCAGGCAAAAGAATCGGTGCGTCTCCTTGAGAAACTGCACTTTATAAAAAAGGACAAATCCGGCAGATACATCCAGGTTGACAAAAATCTTGAAGCCAGGCCATCACTGCCTGATTCTTTCATGTTCGAGAAATTCCAGATGGAGATGCTGGAGGTAGCACTGAAAGCATACAACAGGATCTCTATTTATGAGAGGATGTCTTCTTCAACCACATTTTCAATTTCCAGAGAAACATTTGAGCTGTTCAAATTAAAGGCGCGAGAGTTCAGAAGGGAACTGGCTGAAATCGCACGTATAGACACATCAGAGGACCGGGTGTATCAACTTACTATGAATCTTTTTCCGGTGAGCCATAGTGTAAATGACTGATATGCGTATTCTAATCGGAATAGTATGTCTGGTGCTTCTGATATTCGGCTGCGACAGTCAGATGCTGCCATTGTCAGGAGGATCTTCAGATACGGAGGTCAGCGCAAAGGTAGAAGGCCGCGCAGTTGACATATATGGAGATCCGGCAATAGGTGCTGAAGTTCGCCTTCGCCCATCTGACTACCTCCCCGAATCCTCTGCTGATCCGAATAATTCCTCGCGTAATCAGCTCACCGATTCACTCGGTGTTTTCATTTTCGATTCCGTGCCTGCCGGGGCTTACTCTATAGAGATCAGCACCAGTGATTCCGATGGTGTAATTACGAATTGTGAAGTATTCCCCCGGGATAAAAAAGTGTCTCTTGGTATCTGCACCCTTAAACCCAATGCATTGATCAGTGGACATGCAGTCCTGGGTTCGAGCAGATCAGCACCGGTATTGCAGATTTATGGAATTGAAAAAACGATAACACCGGACAGCACTGGTTTTTTCACAATGTCTATTCCTGAGGGTACCCATTGTCTGAAGATAAGCGGTCCTGAAGAATACGACCAGCTTGAGGTTACATTCGAAGCATTCTCATCGGAGCATAAATATATCGGATGGTTCTGGCTTAACCCCAAACTCCATCCCCCCTGTAATGATTACTCCTGTGACTCTCTTACAGTACGTCAGATATTGGATAGCTGTGGAAGGCAGGAACTGCCTGTGGATTCCGTCTCTGTTGTCAGAAGCGGCAGAATTACCGAGTTGCACCTGAGAGGTTTTGGAAGTAAAGCAGGTTCCCAACTGATCGGCAGACTTGGTTTCCTTGAGATACTTGATCTTGGAGAGAATCAACTTGAAACTCCACCGTTCTTCCTCAATCAGCTATGGATACTTCAGGTTCTCAAACTCGACAGGAATTCTTTAACCGTCATTCCAGAAAATATGGGATTTCTTATTTATTTAAGACATCTGGACATTTCATATAATAACCTCCGGATACTTCCTGTAAGCATTACCAATTTGAGGCCTTTTGAACTATTAGACCTGTCAAATAACAACCTGTGTTCTTTATCCCAATCTCAATCTTCCTGGGCGGCTTTTTACGATCCAGACTGGAAAAACAGTCAGAAGTGCTCCAACATTATTGTTCAGGAAAAATGAAAAGAAACAGCAGATTCCATTACATCACAATCACAAGCAAAGGAACCATCAACATGAAACAGAAAGCAGCAGTCAATGTCTTAGAAATCAGGGGTTTAATCCCCAGACAGATTGGTCTGATTCTCTCTCTGGGTTCTTTTTTCCTCTGTATGGCAGCAGAAGCTTTGCCAGGTTACGTTTTGCTTTCTCCATATTATGCCAATCGCTCTTACCTGATCAGTACTACCGGAGATACGGCATTTACATGGAAACACCAGAGAGCCAATGCATATGGATCTTTTCTCCTTGATAATGGCAATCTTCTTCGCCCGACAGAATCAACAAAACAAGGGCTCTCTGCCTCCGCAGTCCCCAATGGACTGATCCAGGAGATAGATCGTAATGGCAATGTGGTATGGGAATTCGAGTACAAAAGTGACCAGTACGTTTTACATCATGGTATATGGCTTATGCCTAACGGAAACATCCTCGCATCAGCATTTGAAAAGAAGACAAAAGCAGAGTTGCAGCAGGCAGGTATAACCCGCAACCCTCCTCCTCCTATGTTTGGCGGAGGAAGAGACGAAAGCCTGCTTTTTGAACAGTTAATTGAAATAGATCCTCGCAAGCCAAAGGGCCAGGAGATAGTGTGGATGTGGAAGATCTGGGATCACCTGGTAAGTGCCGGCCAGGCTTATGACAACCCACATCTTTTCAGTACCGATCTGGAAAGCCCAAGTTATCAATCGTTCAATGACTGGATGCATCTTAACGGAATTGCCTACAACCCGGATCTCGATCAGATCGTTTTCTCCTCACGTGTATTCAGCGAGGTTTACATAATTGATCATAGTACAACCACTGAAGAGGCAGCAGGGCATACAGGAGGCAGGTACGGAAAGGGTGGCGATATTCTCTACCGCTGGGGGAACACTTCTAACTACAAGAGGTCAGGTGGCATTCAACTGAAAGTCCTCCATAGTCCAAGCTGGGTTCCCAATGGTTACCCTGGTGCCGGAAACATAATATTTTTCCACAACAATGAGAACTCCAATAATTCACAGATAATTGAAATCACACCTCCTCTCAAACAAGATGGTACCTATGAGATGACCAATGGCATCTTCGGCCCGGAACAACCCACCTGGATTTATCAGGCCAATGGTTTTTATTCCCAGATGATGAGCAGTTGCCAGAGGCTTCCCAATGGTAATACGTTTATTTTTGAAGCCTCCAGTGGAAGAATGCGCGAAGTTGATCAGAATGGAACAGTGCTCTGGCAGCTTGGCGGAAGTTCCACAGGTCCGGGATTTGGTTTTGACAACAATCTTTCTGCAAAGGCAATGAAGTATGAGATGAATCACCCCGGCATTCAGAAATTGCTTGGAATAGCCTCAAAAAAACAGGTGGCTGCTTTAAAACTTAAACCGGTACAGATCCTTTGCAGTTCCGGAAAGATCAGTATCTCCCATGCTGCAGGTGCAAATGCAGCCATTTATTCCATGCATGGAAAAAAGCTCTGGTCATCTCCAGTGCATGACAACAACTTTACAATAAGCACGGATGGTTTTTCTGCAGGAACATACATTGTTTCTACAGTTTCCAAATCAGGAACTTTCTCCAGACAGATAAGTATTCATAAATAAACCCGGAGTGATTCTTTTATGAAAAGAGCGGTATTTTTAACTTGTATAATTTCAATTTTTTGTCTGTCCAGCGCCTCGGATGAGTGGGTGAGGGGTACTGTTACAGATCAGGATGGCAATCCTGTTGCAGGCGCCTTTATAAAGCTTAAAAACCGCAACTCTCCTGCAGTATTTACTAATGGTAATGGCGTGTTCTCTCTGATCGAATCAGCAGATGTTAATACTCAGAGAATCAAGAAAAATGCCATACTGAACCTTCGTCCGGCGGGAAAGGAAACCGGTTTTATTCTTGAATCCGATGGAACGGAAAAGGAGATCAGTCTTGAAATTTTTGACCTATCAGGGACAAGAATTCATGCCGAGCGTTTTATCGATAGAAAAGGGCTGAACAGAAAGATAACACTGAACAATGCCGCCAATGGCCTCTACGTTGTGAAGGCTGTGATACCTGGAGGTACTCTGATATGGAGAGTTGGCCCTGGAATTGTTTCCCGTAATTCCAGATCAGCACAAAAGCCTGCCTCAAAAGCACAAAAACTCGGAAAGAAAACTGACGGGTTTATCGACACTGTTATAGTCGTCAGCCGCATGCACCGTCACGCCCTTGTCGGAATCGAAAACTACACAACTGATAACCTCCAGATCACACTCTCGCCCTCAAATCTCTGGATACCATCTCCACCTCTGGAGTATTCCGGCGGGATGGTGAAAATCAAAGCCGCTGGTTACGATTTCGAAATGGGGCAGCCTGATCCGGATATAGGAGGCAAAGATTACTCCTCTATAGAGCAGCCGGTACACACCGTAAGCTTCACATCCGATTTCTGGATGGATACAGTTGAAGTGACGCAGGGTGATTACGACCAGCTTATGTCAAGCACATATCCGGAGTACACTGTCCCTACCAATCGGCCGTTCGGATCAGGAGAGAATTACCCGGTGTACAATGTAGTGTGGAACGATGCGATCTTGTACTGTAACGCCAGGAGTAAACGGGATAATCTCGATACAGTATACTCATACTCTTCAATGTCAGGTGTACCAGGGTCGAATCCACAGATCTCAAACATTGTAATTGACATGAATGCTAACGGCTACAGGCTTCCTACCGAGGCAGAGTGGGAGTATGCCTGCAAGGGTGGAACTTTCACTGACTTTTTCTGGGAAAAAAATCTCAACGACTATCAGGAGAGCGCAGATCGCAGCGAAGTAAACAGTTATGCCGTGTGGCGGGGAAACTCCCTTGATATGGGCACAGAGCATCCTGATTTTGGAACACATTTAGTCGGAAGCGGAACACCAAATGCCTACGGACTCTACGACATGGTTGGAAATGTCACTGAGCATTGCACAGATATGTATGCCGACTACTCTTACGGAAGCATTACAGATCCTTTTACCCCATGGGCATCAGGACAGTTCCCGATGCTCAGAGGCGGACACTGGGGAAATGATCTGATCTATCTCAGATCGGCAAACCGGTCTTTTGAAAACACTGCATATATGCACCTGTTAAATGGTTTCCGCACAGTCCGCAGGGCTGACTGACTATCCAAATCGCGGAGTATATATGAATACTGAGAAAACGCTTCTCTTTGTTATCATGCTTGGATTCAATGCGGTAGCACAGGTAGATTCTTCATCGATGGTATTCAGTGAAGATCAAGTCTATACCTATAAATTCAGTTTTTACACTCCGGACTGGGCGGATTCCCTGGAGTATTATAAAAGCCTGCCTGATGAGCCTTACATGCCGGGAAAGATGGTTTTTTATAATCAGAAGGGAGATACCATCCGTCTTGACAGCATAGGAATCCGTTACAAAGGGAATTCATCTTACCAGCTTGCCGCGAACTCTCCAAAAAAGCCGCTGAAGGTTCGTTTTGATAAATACAGTAAAAAGAGGCGTTTTTTCGGTATGGAGCGGCTGAATTTCTCAAATGTCGCCATGGATCCCAGTTTCATGAGAGAGAAAATCAGTTATGATATTGCGCGGACATACATGCCTGCCCCCCGCACTGCCTATGCCAATATTTACCTTGAGGAAATACTGATCGGCCTCTACGTACAGATTGAGCAGGTTGATAAAATTTTCCTTGGACGGTACTTTGAAGATGATGACGGGAATCTTTACAAAGCTGCCGACAACGGAGGAGCACTTGTTTACAGAGGCCTTGATCAATCAGGTTATGAAGCTGAGTACACTCTTGAGACAAACGAAAAGAAAAACGACTGGTCCGCATTTATCAATCTGATCCATATAATTAACAACACTCCCTCTGCCGAATTCGCAGCCACAGCAGGCACCTGCCTCGATCTCCATAACTGCGCCCGCCACCTGGCATTCACAATGGTCCTCTCTCATTTCGACAGCTATACAGGTTCCGGCAGAAACTTCTACTTCTATCATGACCGACTCTCGGGTAAATTTTCTATCATTCCCTGGGATCTTAATCTCTCTTTCGGTGGACATACCAATAACTGGGATGTAATATCCTGCGATATTGTCAATATTTCCAATCTTGAAGATAGGCCGCTGAATAAAAAAATTGTGGAAAACGATTACCTTAAAAGTGTTTATTTACAGTATGTAGAGGAAATGATCAATGGTCCTGCCTCATACGACTCAGTCTCCGCAGCAGCAGCACGGATTAAACCGCTTATCGAGGCTCACGTCAAAGCCGATCCCAATAAGTTTTACAGTGATTCTGCTTTTGAAGCTAATATCGAAAACGATCTTCAGTTCAGAAACGGCCCGCTTGTTACCCGGATTCCGGGATTGAAATCCTTTACTGAAGCCAGAACCGCTGTTATCCGTAATCAACTGAAGCAATATTCGCAAAATGCCTCCCGCCCGATTAAACCTGAGCTCCGCAACAAAATAAGCAGCATCCGGTCAACAGAAAAAGGTATTACCATCAGTTATTATTTAAGTAATGCCAGCCCGGTGTGGATAAATCTTTATTCCATGCAGGGAAAGCAGATAAAGTCGCTTTATGTTGGAAAATGCCTGAGCGGGAAACACAACATTTTTATCAGCAGGAATTCTCTTCCCCCGGGACTTTTCACACTGACGGTAAAGACAGATCAGGAAAACCGGTCTATTCCGGCATTGATATTGCGGTAACCTTGTAACTCTTGTTTTTATACCCTGGCGTGGGTTCAGCCTGTCTGCCCCACTCCTCTGCCCCGTCACTAACCCTTCCATAGGAGATATCCGGCAGACGGGCTTCAGGGTTACCGGAATGGGGAAAAAACTGGATTCTATCGACCACTACCCCGTTTAGAAGACTCAGGATAATCTCCTCACCTTCACTTCCGGAGAGTTTGAATGGGGCATGCAGTTTTCCCTGATCAGGGTCATTGTCAGCCCAGATCACAAGATACCCTCCAACGGGAATTGTGGTGTCAGGAAGTTTGTATCTGAAAAGGTCCGTTGAATCGTCGGACAGGTACAAACCATCGAGATTAATCCCTTTACTTCCATAGTTATAAAGCTCGATAAAATCCTCGGGCTCACCGGCATCATCCAGGATAATACCAAGAGAATTACTTGTAAGAAACTCATTTATAACCACAGTCACATTTTTCGGTTTTCTATACTCATAAGGATTTTCTATACAGAAAACCGCCATCAGAAAGAGGGCAAGAATACTTGCCCGCAGCTCTGTTTTTTTTAAAAACCCTGGATGAAACATGTATACTACTTTCTTTTGAATATATAGGTGCCCTGTACCGTTATTTTCCTCCCGGACACAGAATCTTCTCTCACTGTGAATTTACCATTCAGATCGATAAAGAAAGCCTCCCCTCTTCCCCAGCGGATTCCTCCTGTGTAATCCTGCGTTCCTGTAAACCCATTGTCAAAATGTTCCACGGCGATCACTGGCCAGAGAGCATTTCCCTTGAAATCGAAGCGGTAAGTCGAAAGTACTCTCAACGATGCAGTTACAAACTCGTCTTCATCATCCCAGTCCACCAGGTAATCCTTCAGAGAGGCGTCCCCGTAGAAAAACTCAACTTCCGTATACCACCTCTTCTGGAAGAGCTCTGAGACCAGTGCTACATCGAAAAATGATGTTCTGTACTGAAGAAGGGGGTGCTGACGGAAGGATTCAGTCCTGAATGCAGCAGTCAATTGGAAAAAATCAAACTGTTTCCATCCTGCTTCAGCCGCAAAAAGCTCCACGAATTCAAATGGCCCATTTTTATAGTTTGGTGAATCGTAGCATCCAAGTTTGTAGAAAGTCTTTGCAGGCAATGAACCGCTTATCTCCAGTCCTACATTCCTGTCAGTTCCAACCGCTGACTTGATAAATGTTGAAGTTCTACTGTTGTCAACCAGCCAAAGCTTCTCTGGCGCCTTCTGCATGTCATATCCAAACGATGGCCTGGCCCGTCCAGCCCTGATACTGAGGAAGTCAAAAGGCTTGTACCTGATAAATGCGTTCTGGAGTATTTTATCTTTGGAAACATCAGCGGAAACACCGAATCCAAGTTTACTTTCATCACTATATGCGAGTTCGACCTGAGCTCTGCGAATGCTCCATTCCTGAACACTGCTGTCAAGCGCCGGAGATCTAACTGAGAGGTCAAATCTTGGCTGCACAACCACCTTGACTTCCGGCAGTTTTACACCTGAAAATGAGCTGCTGCAAAGAAACATTAAAGAGGTTAAAGCTGCTTTTTTAATACTGATACTCAATACGGCCTCGCTTGTTTAATGTATAGTTTTCTTCCCGGCCCATCCAGCTTGAATTCAACATCCATACTGAAAAGGTTGTAAGGTATTCCGCTGTTTCTGAAACAATAAATGTAGAAATGCTGATTAATAGCATTCAGCCATTTTGCCAACAAAACGATTTCATCATTGGTCATAACCGGAATACCACCATTAGCATTTGAGTAGATTATATACTCAATTGCCGGGTTAGTAAAGGCATCAGAAGAATAGATGTGAAACAACAGTTGATCCGCTGTAAATCCGGGTGGCGGATTTACTACACTGATATCCTTCAACTGGGCATTTATAGTATATGCTGGAACAAGAGGGAAATAGATATTGCCAGTAATAGCAACCCCGTTTACTTCCTCATGAGGGAAAGAACGGTGAACCAGAATCCCCATGGCAACACTCAACTGATCAATTTTAAAGTAATCCCGTTCCTCAAAACCTCGCATTGTCCACAGACTTGCAAATACTTTCCTTATGGCTGATGAGACGGTCTTATCAGGATCACCTTTAACGGCAGTATGCGACTCGTAAAGCCCTGCACCATTAAACCCTTTTATATCCTCGGCGTTGGTAGATGATCTGAAGCGAAATGAAGAAAATCCGGTTACTAAACCGATCTTTTCCTCTACTATCGAAGTCAATGATTGATCCAGAGGTGTACTTATGATGCTATCTCGAAGGGTTTTTAGAAGCGTGTATCTGCGGTTATAATTGGAACGGAAAAGCGAATCACTCAGCATCCACTCAACATACTTATCAAGGCCGGCCTTTTTCAGATGCCGCCTGTAATAATAGAAGGGAATCGCAAATGCCCCCTCAGGCACTGGTATTGTATCGCCACCCATGGTGATTTTCGACAGTTCCGCGAAATTTGCAGCCTTAGCTCCAACCAGAGAAACTGACGAGTGTGACAGTTGAGAGATATCGAAAATACCGGGAGTGTAATCATTACACTCAAGAGTGACAGGTTTGGATGGTTCACGGGCACTCCAGAAAGCTTCTGCATCCTCCCTTGAAGCCTCCCTGATCAGAAAAGTATCTGGCTTTACATTAAGGTAAACCAGTTTATTTTCAAGCGACTTGAGTTTCTCATCATCCCAGGCACTTTTCAGCGCCATATTTGGAGTACCCCGGTTATGGCTCAGCACATTGATATGGCTCAAAGGGGTCTGAAATACCGTGGTTATTATTCCTGCAATAACTGGAATGTCAAGGGGAAGGCCATTTACTATGAGAATGTCATGACGGCCTGAATTCCTTGAGCCTGCATCCGAAACTTCAACTCTCCTGAGCCATCCATAAGCTTCACCAGTATTGAGAGCCTGGTACTTCTGGCCTCCGTACAGCTCATCCTCACTCACAGTGGGTACACCGGACAGAGATGGCAGATGTGCCTTCATTTTAGTGGAATTTGGAAAGAATTTTAATTCCTCACCAAAATAGGAAGAGTTCTTTACTGCCTCAAAGAGAGTCTTTATTCCCTGCACGGATATCCGGTCATCCGCGAAAAATTCAACCGTGTAAATCCCGGAACCTGAATAATAATCCACATTGGCAAGATAATACAGTCTCTCAGGACCTGCCCCATACTGTTCATCATTGAAAAGGGCGTGCGATTTACCATAATTGAGTACTTCACTGCAGAAATCAAAGTGCAGCCAGTATCTGCCTGAGGATACATAGTAAAGACGCTTTGAGGAGATTTCATATACCACCTTGACAGTTTTAACCCCGCTGACAGTCTGTACTATCGGAGAGCCCTGTAAAGCTGCAAATTCATCGGGACAGGTAATCGAATCCAGGAAATCCAGCGTGTCCCCGCCTTTCCAGGCACACGGATATTGCGGGTCCGGCTTATTCACACCGGAGGACGGCGGACTATCACATGTAAATAACAGCGAAACACTGACAGTCAATAATATCTTCTGAATAAATGTACGCATAGTTAACCCTGATACAGGACTGACACTTGTCCACTGAATAGTATATCATAATATATTCGATGTTTTATTACACTGATTTGTATATTGAAAAATAGCGCTCACCGGAATAAATCACAGTGAAGGAAACCTGGATATTATCTGGACTCCCTTATCAGTAACCCGGTTGTGGAGACCATTATATCCACAGTGTGTCTGTCTTTTACAGGTATGAATGATGCAGAACCGTAACTTGCATCTACAAAGGGCGCCAGAATTGAATAGTGCCTGGCCCAGTAGAAGAGATCAAGGTATTTATTTCTCGAAGATAAACTATACAGCGTACGGCTTTTTTCCTTTTCATCTTTTATATCAGCATACCTGCCTCCTATCCTGTCCAGCCGGTACCAGGTATGCAGGCCTGCAAAATTTGCCAGCGGTTTCCATTTTATAACCTGAGCATCGATATACAGCTCATCACCGTCTATATCGTAAACCGCTATTCCACCATCAGGAAAACTCACAGCAGCCTGAAATCTCTGCTTGCCTTGAGACAGAAGAGATACTGTAAGTGCAAGATCCTCTCTGAGAAGAGATCTGTACCCATGCATTCCGATTTTGATGGCAGAAAAAGCAAAGAGGAGTAATACTACGAAAGAGAGCGCAAGCAGATGCTTAACCGCTTTCAGGGGCTTTTTCTTTTTCACTGCCCTCCTGAAAAACACAAGAAACATTGCCATAAGGCAAAAGAAACAGGAATAAAGCAGAAGAGTAATTTTCATGTGAGTGCCATTATGATTAAGAGAAATATCCTGAAGGAAAAATAAATAAATGATCTGAGATGTGATTTAATAAGATGGGAAAATTGTATTTACCTCAGAGATGATTTAGGGATTTTTTTCCGAGTTTTCCCTTGAGATGAGTTAGGGACTTAGTTGGAGTCTTTGTTTTACCTCAGAGGTGAATATGGAACTCTGGAGCATGTTTCACTTCACCCCAGAGATGAACTAAGGACATTACCTTTGATCATTGTTTCACCTCGCAGGTGAATTAGAGATTTAGCCTCGCCAAACTTCAAATCCGAGACGTCAACTTCCATTTTTTCTCAATTCCACAAATAATTCCCAAATCTTCAGGCATGAACACACACAATTCCCTGTTGTCATTCAATTAGAGGTCAAAAAAGGAAGGATTTAACAATAGAGGTGAACGGGCATTAACCAATACTGTCCTTTATTGATGTAGCAGAACAGCGTAGCCTACGTGCAAACCATCTCTTTTAGAAATTCCAGTTCATTTATCCTGCAACTCCGGGAGATCATCTTCGAAACCGCTGATCCACTTACCCCCAGATAAGTGCCCAGATTAATGCAGGAAAACCCAAAATGGTTGACTCCAACCAGTGCAAAGAGCTCTCTGGCAGTGG